>RFPG01000267.1 GCA_009926245.1 Sphingobacteriia bacterium
CCGAATGGAGGACTACCGTGCCAGCGCAGTGACCCTGCAGCACCTGCTGGTGGAATACCCCGATTTGGAAGAGCGCGAGAAAATCCGATGGCTGGTGGTAGATTCCTTTTACAAATTGGCCAGCAATAGCGTCGAATCCAAGAAGGCCGCCCGATTTGAATCCGTTCTGGAGGCTCATCAGGCACTGTCCGAGGAATTTCCTCGGTCGTCCTACCTACCCCAAAGTCAGGCCCTTGCCGAACAAGCCCGGACCTTTTTGAAGTTTTAAAATACATCAACCCCAAGACCATGTCAGCAACCAACACCACCGTTACCCGCAATCTCAAAGATTTGGAAAGCCCCACCGGCAATGTTTACGAAGCCGTTGCCGTGATTGCCAAACGCAGCAACCAGATTGCCACCAAAATCAAGGAAGAACTCAACACCAAACTGGCAGAATTTGCGACCCCCGCTGATTCATTGGAAGAGGTTTACGAGAACCGGGAACAAATCGAAATTTCTCGGCAATACGAGCGCATGCCCAAGCCTACATTGCAGGCGATTGACGAGTTCAAACAGGGCAAAATTTACTACCGCAACGACGCCAAGACCAAAGCGGGCCAATAAGCCCTAACGAAATTTCGTTATGCCGGCCGGCAAAAAAATCCTGATTGGCATCAGCGGAAGCATCGCTGCCTACAAGATTTGTTCGCTGGTTCGCGAATTGGTCCGTAGCGGAGCCGAGGTGCAGGTTGTGCTGACGCCTTCGGCCGCACAATTCGTAACACCCCTAACCCTTAGCACCTTGAGTGGTCGACCGGTGTACACACACTTGGTCAAAAACGAAGAAGGCGAATGGGTTAACCATGTCGCTCTGGGGCTTTGGGCTGACTTAATCATCGTTGCACCCTGCACTGCGCATACCTTGGCCAGCATGGCCCATGGCCACTGCGATCATTTGTTACTGGCCACCGTCCTCTCGGCCCGATGCCCGGTAGCCTTTGCACCGGCCATGGACCACGACATGTATTTGCACCCGTCCACGACGGCCAATATTCAGACCTTGCTGGAACGTGGTTACCACATGATCCCCACCGAACACGGTGAGTTGGCATCGGGCCTGGTGGGCGAAGGCCGCATGGCCGAGCCCGAAACCCTTCTGGCCTGGATTCGAGAATTCCTGATCGGAGAACCTTGGTGGGTAGGTAGTCGGGTCCTGATTACGGCTGGACCCACCCGGGAAGCTTTGGACCCGGTTCGTTACATCAGCAATCGTTCCTCGGGACGGATGGGAATCGCGTTGGCCGAAGTCTTGGCGGACCGCGGTGCCCACGTTGAACTTGTCTACGGACCTGGAGATCAGGTTTGCCGTCATCCCGGGGTCCGTGTTCATCGTGTCGAGACTGCAGTTCAAATGCAGGAGACTTGCCGAGGACTCCGCGATGCCTGTCAACTTTTGATCTTTGCGGCGGCTGTGGCGGATTACCGACCGGCCCAGGTCTCGACCAGCAAAATCAAAAAAACGGAGGGAGATTTGACCTTGTCCCTCATTCCCAACCCAGATCTGCTGAGTGAAGCCGGACACCATAAAAACCCTGGGCAACGGGTGGTGGGTTTTGCCTTGGAAAGCAACAACGAAGAGGAGAACGCGTTGACCAAATTAAAGGCCAAAAAAGCCGATATGATCGTACTCAATTCGTTGAACCAAGAAGGGGGTGCTATGGATGCGGAATCGATGTCGGTACGCATTCTTACTTCGGACCATGCGCCGCTGGACATTCCGTCCAGCCCCAAACGACAACTGGCCGAATCCATCGTGCATGCCATGATTCGCCTCTGGGGTAGGCCCCGCAACGGGGGTTGGTCCGCACTCGTCATCTTGTTTTTGGTTTTATCTGGCCTCTCCAATCCTGCCTCCGTCTCGGCACAAGAACTCAATTGTCAGCTCACCATCAACCCAGGTCGGGTCGGTGGAGCGGACCAACAATTCTATGCCAACATGCAACAGGCGTTGACCACCTTTGTCAACGGTCAAAAATGGACGGAGGATGTTTTCTCGTTCCAAGAGCGAATCAATTGCAGTATCAATATTATGCTGGATGAGCGCATTACGGGCAATCAATTCAAGGCCACGGTTCAAATCCAAAGCAGCCGACCGGTCTACAACAGCTCGTACAGTACGGTCCTATTTAACTATACCGATCCGGATTGGATTTTTGAATACAACGAATTCCAGCCCATGGAATTCAATCCGAACCAACATGGATCCAATCTTTTGGCCCTCCTCGCCTTTTATGCGAATATTGTGGTGGGATTGGACTACAATTCGTTTGGAAAGGAAAGTGGAATGGTCTATTTGCGTAGAGCGCAACAAATTGTACTCAATGCCCAGAATGCGGTTGAAATCGGTTGGCGACAGAACCAGAGCCTTCGAAATCGCTATTGGTTGGCCGAGCTCCTGAACAATCCCGCCTACAAGCCCTTTCACGCCAGTTTGTACGAGTACCACCGACAGGGACTGGACCAGATGCACAAACCCGAACGCGTCATCGAAGCCCGACGCAAAATGCTGGGGGCCCTCGAAAAATTGCACGATGTCAATC
>RFPG01000268.1 GCA_009926245.1 Sphingobacteriia bacterium
TGATGACCCACAGGAGTCCCGGACCCATTTCGGGACCAGCAACCTCCATGACCAGCCGCACTTCTTCTTCTTGACTTATGCGGGGCAAGACCTTGGCATGGCGTTCGCTGCAGCATTCGATATCCACGCCCACCCTCTGCAGACCGGGCTGATCTTGGTTCGCTGCAGCAGCCCCCATCCCCGGCGTATGCGATAGGGAAATCGCCAAGGACCGCCCTTCTCCCCCCAGAACCGGTTGGCCCTCTGCGGTTCGAGCCAAACGCTGGAGGTCATCCCCCACCAAAAGGAACAACGCTGTCCTCGAAGACAACCAATGGCGTTGAGCGGGTAGGGCCTGTCCGATTCCTTCCTCCGGCCTCCCGGGCCAGGTAGAAGGGACCGAAGGGTTCCATTCGGCCCAAGACCAAGCCGATTCTTCAGGAACCAAGGCCAATTCCCAGGAACCGTTTTCAGCCCTGGCAAGCCATGCCTTCAGGGTTTCGCCTGGGTTGGCAGCGCTCCGATTATCTTTGGCGTCCATCGCTGCAAAATACCATGATTCTATCCGACCAACGTATCCTCGCCGAGATTGCCCAAGGCCATATTTTGATTGAGCCCTTTGACCGTCAACACCTGGGGACCAATTCCTACGATGTTCATTTGGGCCGCTATTTGGCCGTCTACACCTCCAGGATTTTGGACGCCCGTCAAGACAATCCCGTTGAAGAAATCATCATCCCCGCCGAGGGCCTGGTCCTGCAGCCGGGGACCCTGTATCTAGGTGTCACCGAAGAATACACCGAAACCCACCGCCATGTTCCTTTCCTGGAAGGTAAATCCTCGGTAGGCCGCTTGGGCATTGACATCCATGCCACGGCCGGCAAAGGCGATGTCGGGTTTTGCAATACCTGGACCTTGGAAATTTCCTGTACCCAACCCGTCCGGGTCTATGCGGGGATGCCCATCGGTCAGCTCATCTACTTTGAGGTGGCCGGCGACATCGACCAATTGTACCATACCAAAAAGAACGCCAAATACACCACCCGCACCGTCAAGCCTATGCCATCGCAGATGTGGCGCAATTCCTTTTGAATGAAAACGCAGGTGGATGGGACTCGTTAAACCTTAGGCGGATGGCCCTGGGTGCGGTGAACCATTCCGCTGCCAGCTTGGGCCTTGGGCATTACCAAAATATCGGCGATTTGGACATGGTCCGGACGGGTCGCCATAAACCCGATGACTTCGGCCACATCTTCGGCATGCAGGGGCTCCAGACCGTCGTAAACACTTCTCGCGCGCTCTGCATCGCCTTTGAATCGGACCAGAGAAAATTCCGTATCCACCATGCCAGGGGAAACCGTCCCCACTTTGACCCCAAACGGTAACAATTCCTGACGCATGGTCTTGGCAAGGGCCTCCACCCCAAACTTGGAGGCGCAATAAACCCCGCCGCCGGGATAGGTTTCTTTGCCAGCTGTGGAGCTGACATGCAGCACTTGACCGCGTCCAGCCTTTTTCATGTCCGGAACGACCACCCGTGTCACGTTGATCAAGCCCTTGAGATTGGTATCCAAGACCCGGTCCACATCGTCAGGGTCCGAATCATGCACGGCGTTGAGGCCCTGGGACAATCCGGCGTTGTTGAGCAAAAGCTGGACGGGTTTCCAGGCCTCTGGCAACAAACGATACGCCGATTCGACCGATGCCCGGTCCCGCACATCCACCTCCGCAATAGCGATACCGGCTGCGGTTCCGTCACCCGTTGCAGTTCCGGTTGGAATTCCGTTTCCAGCGGCCCGATGATTTTTTTCCAAATGCCCTTTCAATTCCTCCAGTCGATCGATTCGCCGGGCCCATAGGACCAGATTCCAGTCCCTTTCCCAAAACCAATGCGCGGTGGCCTGGCCGATACCGGAACTGGCACCGGTAATCAAGGCCGTTGGCCTGGACGAGGAAGCGGAATGAAAATCAGTTGACAAAACTTGGGGGTTCATTAAAATTAAACAGGTGCTCCAAGCCCTTATTCAAATGTGAAGGAGACAATCCATGTTCTGGAGCGTAGACTCTGGATGAAATTAGCGTAAACATGTTGTTCAGGCACCATCACATTTCGCAATCCGTTGGCCACCTTGATTTCGGGGGATAACTTGAAATACTGCAAATAGAGGTCCAGACCCACCCCGGTTTCGACCGAATAATCCATGCGACGCAATTTGACGCGGTCCACATCGTCCACGACTTTTTCTTGGGAGGCCATATCAATGCTGGCTTTGAGCCCTCCCAAAACATAGACGCGGTAATCCTTCATGCGCTTGGACCGGAATTTGAGGGTCAAAGGCAGGTCCACATTCGCCATTTGGATGGATTTTTTGACCGGCAGGGTTTGGTTGGCAAAATCAAAAAGGAAATTGCGCTGCGAAAACATCAACGTCGGCGTAAACCGAAGTGCCAGATATTCGTGCAATCGGGCATCCGATACAATGCCCAACTGAAAGCCTGGACCAAAAACCGGGGATACGTAATTGAGGTTGGTCAGGCCGGGAAGGGTGAGTGAATCTTTGAGCAAGAGGTGGTGGCTGCTGCGATTGATACCCACGTGA
>RFPG01000269.1 GCA_009926245.1 Sphingobacteriia bacterium
CTCACTGCACCGATGCAATCTTTACAGCAAGCCAACAATAGCCCCATCCGATCTGTGGGATTTAGCTTCCAATTTTTTTGAGCGATATCCAGCAACCACCCTTCTGGTATCAGACCATCAAAAAAAGGAAACAGCACATTGGACCTGTAAGGGGCTTCACGTAGCGGCAAGGTTAAACTAACCGGACGGGCACCTGGTCTTGCTGCATACGCCTGGTCGTAGACAAATAGATACCCCTGCTCATCCTGGGTGAGCCATCCGGCTAATTGGTCTTCGATGGTTATAGCTGCTTTACGCACGGGATTGAATCTGGAATGGTTGAATCTAGAATATTTAAATCTGGAATGTTAGACTTAGAAATTTTGAATGTTTGATTTAGAAATCGCTGGTGTTGGTCTTGGGCACAGCACCTACCTCGTGGCCGAAGAGTTGCAAAACCTGGTTAACCTTATCCAATCGCAATGTTTCCTTGCCTTGTTCCAATTCACGAATGAATCGCAAGCCTACACCGGCTTTTTCGGCCAGTTCGGGCTGGGTGAGTTTCACCAATTTCCGTTTGTCTTTGACAAAGTCTGCAAGGCTCATTTTATACCCTTTTGGGTACAAAAATAGAGAGTTATCTCATATTTGCACCCTTTCGGGTGTATTTATTCATATAACGCAATATTCATACCCTATCGGGTGTAATTGGAAGAATCCCTTTTTGCAGATAAGTTCAATTCTTGGGCTAAGAATGCAGTTTTTATGCAATGAGAGGGTTATTTTGGCCTATTCAGCCAACCGAAGGATAGAAGCCGCCAAGGCCTTGATGCCTGAGAGGATGGTTAGGGCGATCATGAGTAAAGGAAATCGCTTAGGGGAAATCCTGAAACCGACGGGATAAAACGAGGTGTTCTCGAATCTTAAATTTTGAGGGCCACCCCCAACCCCCAATTCAAGGTGCCCATAGGCTGACTCACGGTGCTTTTGCTTCGGCTTCCATCACTTGCCGTGATATCGATATTGGAAAATTCGGGATTCGATCCTAGGTAATCAAGATTGGTCAATAGATAGAACTTTTGACCCAGGTCAAATTTGAAGCCGGCTCCAAGGAGATACGAGAAAGTGAAGGCTGAAGCGTTGCCTTGTTTGACCCAAATACTGGAGCCATTGGCTGATCCTGTAATCGTAATGTTGGGAGAAACAGCGTTCACAAAGCCAATCATGGCACGGGGTTCAAACGATGCCTTGGGGCTGATGGAAAAAGAACCAAAACCACCCAACATCCAACCGCCTGCGCTCCATCCTTCGCTCTCCACGGTCCAATAAATCCCGGGATTCTGATTGGCGATTCCATCAACAAATGCTTGTGCATCCATGGGGTTCGCCTGCCCACGCAACATGGCAGTGATGCCAAAAGGGCCTTTCCCCAATTTGTAGGCCACGGATATATCAAAGATGGCGCCTGATGTCGCAAATCCAGCGGATTCGTTATCGATATCCTTGCTGGCCAAATCCCCCAAGGGAATGCTGGGTCCGAATGGACTTATTGCCCCCTGATGATCTGCTCCAATTGATGGGCCTGGACAACACCCGATTGCCGCCATACGATTTCCCCTTTCTTGAAAAGAATGAGGGTGGGAACTCCCTGTATTCGGTAGGCCTGGGCGACGTTTTGGTTGCGGTCAATATCAATTTTGATGATCTTGGCCTGATCTCCCATTCTGGACTTTAGTTCCTCCAAAATCGGTTTCATGGTTTGGCAGGGTCCGCACCATTCGGCATAAAAATCGACCAAAACCGGGGTTTCACTCTTGATAATTTCAGAAAATGGTATTGCCATGGGGATTCAAAATTTTTAAAACGCAGAATGATGAGTTTTGTTATCAATTCTTCCGTGTTTCGCGTACAAAGACCGAGGCCACATAGGCGGTGTAGGCGCCAAACAAGCCGACCCCAAAACATAAAGCGTAAGGACAAAAACAGCAAGGTTGAGGGTTGTCATGGG
The DNA here is from genome assembly GCA_009926245.1 of Sphingobacteriia bacterium. Classification (GTDB taxonomy): domain Bacteria; phylum Bacteroidota; class Bacteroidia; order UBA7662; family UBA7662; genus SYHX01. The sequence goes on from RFPG01000269.1 coordinate 1,988, forward strand.
CTCAAAAAAGCCGCCCTTGGAATAACTTAGGCCAAATGGCGGGGGTTGTGGACTTTCTCTTTGTGGGCCGGGGGGCATCGGCCGCTCTGACAGCGCGTGCGTTGGAGGGAGCGGGTTTGTTGGCCGGCCAGCGGGTTTTGTTCGTGGACCCGGACCCCAAAAGCCGGAACGACAAAACGTTTTGTTTCTGGGCGGAGGATACGGAACCCGTGGTGGCGGACCTGGTGGATTTGATTGGGCATTCGTGGGAGAAGGCGCGCGGCGGGCGGGAGCCCCTGGTTTCGATCGCTCCGATGCGGTACCACCAGATCAACAGCCTGGACCTCTACGAGGATTTGAGCCGGCGTATGGCGGCCAACGGTTGGGAACTGAGGGCCGAAGCGGTGGAGAGCGTGGGCGCGGATGAGCAGGGCGCCTTTGCGGTTTGCGGGTCGGAAAAGGTGCGGGCTCGATGGGTCCTGGATTCCCGACCGCCCCAACGTGATACCGCGCCAGGTGACGCCTTGTCGGGTGATTTGGCGCAGCCTGATTTGGCGCAGCCTGATTTGGCGCAG
>RFPG01000270.1 GCA_009926245.1 Sphingobacteriia bacterium
CGAACCAGGCTCCAGACGTAGGGGCCGAATGCGTTCAAGGTGGGCTTCCCGAATTTGTCCCCAAAACTCCATGGCCTCGGGCCAACGATCATCGCGCACCGCTTGGACCACGTTTTCCAAAAGGTTGGTCGTCTTCCCCATCGCCGAGACCACGATCCACAACGAATCACCTCCGTAGGTTTGGACCAAACGCAACAAGCGTCGCAGCCCCTCGGCATCTTGGACCGAAGCCCCGCCAAACTTGAATACCAGCACGGTTTATATCATTTGAGAACCAACATGAAGGCTGCGTCGGTACGACGCAAGGGCGGAGCCACTGACCCGGTAAGGCCACCATTCGCGCAAGAGTTCGGCTCCCATGGCCCGGTAAAAGGCGTGAGCCGGCTCGTTCCAATCCAAGACCATCCATTCCACGCGGTCCATGCCTCGGTTGGCTGCCAAAGTCAAAACGTCGGTGAGCAAGGCTTTGCCCACCCCCAATCGTCGGTAAGATTCGCGCACTACCAAATCTTCCAAAAACAAACAAGGTCCTCTCCAACTGGAATACTTGGTATAAACCATGGCCATGCCCAACAAACCCTCCGCACCCCCATCGGCCACGAGGACTTCAAACAACGGTGGTGTCTGACCAAACCCGTGTTTTAACAAATCTTCCGGACGAAGCACAAAGGCTTCGGGTTCTTTTTCGTAAAGAGCCAATTCAGCGATGAGGGCATGAATCGTCGGAACATCTTCGGCAAAGGCCGGACGAACCTCCCAGTGGATCATGGCCAGGTAATTTCGGGCTCCGAACCGTGGGCCGTCAAAAAGCCAAGGGTATGGGCTTTGATATGTTCAACCCCCACACCAGGTGCTCGCTCCAGGAGCACAAACCCTTGTGGATCAAACCCAAAGACCCCCAATTCCGTCACCACTTTTTGGACACAAGCCAATCCGGTGAGCGGCAGGGTGCATGCGGGTAAGAGTTTGGATTCCCCTGCTTTGTTCACATGTTGCATCGCCACCACAATATGTCGGGCCGAAGCCACCAAATCCATGGCGCCGCCCATGCCTTTGACCATCTTGCCGGGAATTTTCCAATTGGCAATATCGCCGTTTTGGGAAACCTCCATAGCCCCCAAAACCGTGAGATCCACCTTACCGGCCCTGATCATGCCAAAGCTCATGGCGGAATCAAAAAACACCGAACCGGGCAAAGTGGTGATGGTCTGCTTGCCCGCGTTGATCAAATCCGGGTCCTCTTCGCCCTCCCAGGGAAAGGGGCCCATGCCCAGCAACCCGTTCTCGGATTGCAATTGGACTTCCATCCCTTCCGGAATAAAATTGGCCACCAAGGTGGGAATGCCAATGCCCAAATTGACATAATAACCGTCGCGTAATTCGCGGGCAATGGTGCGGGCGATACCGTTTTTGTCCAACATAGCAGGTAACTCAGGCACGGGACCGGACGGTCCTCTGTTCAATTCGTTTTTCGTAATTTGTTCCAACAAAGATTCGATGGACATAAATTCCGGGGACATGAATATGATCCGGATCCAAGGCGCCCGGTTCAACCAATTCTTCGACTTCGGCGATCGTTATTTTGCCGGCCATCGCCATGAGGGGATTGAAGTTGCGTGAGGTGGCCCGAAAAACCAGGTTGCCCAAACGATCCCCTTTCCAAGCCTTGACCAAGGCGTAATCGGCTTCAAAGGCGGTTTCCAAGAGGTAGGTTTTGTCCCCGAAAACCCGGGTTTCCTTGCCCTCGGCAACTTCGGTCCCGTAACCAGCCGGGGTATAGATGGCCGGCATACCGTAACCAGCGGCTAAGCAACGGGTGGCCAAGGTGCCTTGGGGTATCAATTCCACCTCCAATTCGCCGGACAGCAACTGCCGTTCGAATTCGGCATTCTCACCCACATAGCTGGCAATCATTTTGCGGATTTGATGGTTTTGCAAGAGCAAACCCAAACCAAAATCGTCCACACCGGCATTGTTCGAAATACAGGTGAGGTTGCGCACCCCTTTTTGGACCAAGGCGCTAATGCAATGCTCGGGGATACCGCAAAGGCCAAAGCCTCCCAGCATCAGGGTGGTCCCGTCCTGCAAATCATGCAGGGCTGATAGAGCGTCCGTAAATACCTTGTTCATGGATTTGAATACCCGTAAAAATACATCGTCTTCAAGACCCGAGGTCCACCCAGGTCCAGCCGGATCCCCCTTGTTCATCGGGGGCATCCCTGAGCGACTTCACATGTCGCTGACGGCCCAGGTAGACCCGGATGGCTTGCCGGAGCACCCCGCTGCCTTTGCCGTGGAGAATAAAGAGGCGGTCCTCACCGGAAACCAAAGCCCGATCCAAACGTTGCTGCAAAGGCCGCTCCCATTCGTGGATACGCAGCCCCCTCAAATCAAGCACCAAGTCCGATGGAAGCTGGGCGTTCCCTTCCGCTCCTCTTTCTCTCGAATGGACGGACCCTGTTGGGGTCGGCGTGAACCGAGGGCGGGCTGAAGGCGTTGGTACCCCCACCGCCTGGCGAT
>RFPG01000028.1 GCA_009926245.1 Sphingobacteriia bacterium
CGATGCGACAAGCGCGTTAGAAGGAACAGTCGAATCGGTAGGCCCAAACCCAGGTGCCAAGCCCAAAAAACCAGGACAGCCTGCAGGGAAAAAACTTCGGACGAGGCCTGATCATCCCAAAGCAGAGCAAACGACAAGAGCACGGTTCCCAGAAGGACCGCCAACAACATGCGGCCCGTTTCGTTGAGTCGGGATTTGCGGTAAATATCCTGGTAGGAGCCGGACAAGGCATAAACCAGGACCCAAAACCAAGGCAAGGTGAGCACACCCGTCAAACCCTGCAATCCATGCTCAAAACTCAAAGCCCAGGATTCCCCGGTCAACGAAGATTGTCGATAGCCAAAAAACAAAATCCAGGCAAGGCCGCTGGCGCACCAATCGCCCAAGATGAGCATCAGCATATCCCAGCGCCTTCGATTCATTGCAATAATTTGAGGTTATCCACCCAAACACGACCGGCAACCGTTGAACCGCTTGCGTACAATGGACGAAGCAGAACCCGGTAACGCGCCCCGTTGACTACGCCTAAATAAGGCGAAAAGTTGATGTACTGCTTGGACCAAAGGGCCGTGGGCGCTAACTCCACAATCCAGAGAGGATCACTGATATCCGACCCCAATTGACTCTGCAGACCCACCTGCAACGGTACATTGTTACGGTAATTGAGTTCCAAGAAACAAGGCTTCCCTGCGGTGAGCCCAAATTGATCAATGCTCTCGGCCACCAGGTACGGAGCCCTTTGATCCACCGCCATATACAACGAAGAAAGTCCCTCAAAAACCGAATCGGCCCGGCTTTCTCGAAGCAGGACGGTATCCGAGCCACTGCGGGCCCGCAGTCCAAATCCCAGATTATCAAAGTCTTCCAACCAAACATATCGCACCGTGCTGCGGTACGATGTGCGGGGCCTGAGGGTATCCGTCCGACCACGGTAGAGATCCACCACGGTATCCCAAGGAACAAAGAACGGATAGGCCGCACGGGTCGCTGATATACCGTTGAGCAAAATCCCCGCATTGAACTGCAATCGGACGGTCCCTTCGCGAAGCAACGGAATGGTCGCCGGGAGCGGGTAGGCTCCCTGAAGATCCCCATCGATATACAACCAAACATCCTTGATGCGGGCCGAAAGGGTGCCCTGGGTTTGGGGGGTGCCTACGACCTGCACCGTATCGATGTGGAGGTAGGCCGGGACCCCTTGGTCCTTGGCATACCAACCGCAACTTTGGAGCAGAAAAAGGGATATCGCCCAGAGGCCGACCCCAAGGCTACGACGCATTGGCAATTTTGTCCAGAATCATATTGGCAACCCGCAGGGCTTGATAACCCTCTTCGATACTAACGGCTTCTTTGGTGTTTTGTTGGATGCAACGTCCAAAGGCATCCAATTCATCGCGGATGGCGTTACCAACCGGGGGTTCGCTTCGTTCAACGGCCATATAACGCGGAGCCTTATCGGGACCCAGTCCCAATTCGATCCAGTTGGATCCCTCACCGGGTTGGTCTTGCAATTCGATCATTTCCAACTTTTTGTCCAAAAAGTCCAAGGAGAGGTAGGCGTTGTTTTGAAAAATTCGCATCTTGCGCATGGCCTTGAGGCTGATTCGACTGGCTGTCAAATTGGCGACGGTTCCGTTGTGAAATTCCAAACGGGCATTGGCTATATCCGGGGTGGATGAAACCACCGAGACCCCACTGGCTTTGACATCCCGCACCTCAGAGCGCACCATCGCCAAAACCAGATCGATATCGTGAATCATCAAATCCAGAACAATGGATACATCGGTTCCGCGGGGGTTGTAGGAGGCCAAACGATGGGCTTCAATAAAGCGAGGCGCCAGGCCCATGGCGGCAGCCCGGGTGTAGACTGGGTTAAATCGTTCGACGTGCCCCACCTGCGCTTTGACCCCGGCCTCACGGGCCATGTTAAGCATTTCAAGGGCCTGAGCCGGGGTGCCGGCCACCGGCTTTTCGATGAACAAATGCTTGAGTCGACGCAGGGCCATCAAGGCCAAATCGTAATGCGAAAGGGTGGGGGCCACAATATCCACGGCATCCACCAGGTCCATCAACGCTTCGGGCTGATCAAAGCCAGGGACCCCAAAGACCTCGACGGCCTTGGCCAAGGCCAAAGGGTCTGGGTCGTAGACCCCCACCACGTGGAACCGCTCCGGCAATTCGAGCAGGCATTTGAGGTGAATTTTGCCGAGGTGCCCAGCCCCCAGAAGGGCCACGCGAACCGGGGGTACCGAAAGAGGCTCTGTATGCATGATTGTGACAAACTTAAAGCCTGCACCCTGTAAATTTATGCCTTCTATGCCTCCACTCACCGCCCTATCGCTACGGGATACCCCCCGTCACCAGGGTATGCGCAGGCAACTCATCGAAGAACTGAAATCAAAAGGCATCGTCGACCCGGCCGTTCTGCAGGCCATGTGGGAGGTCCCACGTCATTTTTTCCTGGACCATGCCCTCAGCGAAATGGCCTACCAGGACAAGGCCATGCCCATTGGAGAAGGCCAGACCATCTCCCAACCGTACACCGTGGCCTTTCAGAGCAGCCTCCTGGAAGTCGCCCCTCACCTCAAGGTTTTGGAAATTGGTACCGGCTCGGGGTACCAGGCCGCTGTCTTGGACCGAATGGGGGCCCGGGTCTACAGCATCGAAACCATCAAGCCCTTGCATCAGCCTGCGCAATCGTTGTTAAAACACTTGAATTGTCGTGCCAAACTCTTTGTAGGCGATGGAAGTCTGGGCCTTCCCTCCTTTGCCCCCTTTGATCGTATTCTGGTCACGGCGGCCTCGCCAAGTGTTCCAGCCGCCCTCCAAAATCAACTCAAATTGGGGGGACACCTGGTCATACCGGTGGGGACGCTTGAAGAACAAACCATGCTCAAAATCACCCGACTTTCGGAAGGAGAATTCAGCACCCAGTCCTATCCTGGCTTTCGATTCGTGCCCCTGACAGGGGCCGAGGGCTGGCCCCGCTAGGATTAGCGTTCGGTTTCCCTTTGCTGGTCCCGGTCCAGGTCTTTTTCTTTGAGGGCCTGGCGCTTATCATGGGATTTGCGACCTCGGGCCAATCCCAATTCCAACTTGGCCCAACCCCTTTCGCTAAAAAACAAACGCAACGGAATGAGGGCCAATCCTTTTTCGGTGATGCGGTGATGGATTTTTCGGAGCTCGGCTTTGTTGAGCAATAGAAGGCGATCGCGCCAAGGTTCGTGGTTCAGGTACGATGCCTGGGCATAGGCCGCAATATGCATCTTGCGCACCAAGAGTTGAGGGCCGTCAAAGACAGCATAGGAATCTCCCAACCCAGCCTTGCCATCGCGTAGGCTCTTGATTTCCGAGCCTGTCAGCACGATTCCCGCTTCAAAGCGCAACAAGATCTCGTAATCGTGCTGGGCTTTGCGGTTGATGATCTCCGGTGCTACGGGTTTGGATTTGGGGGCCGGGCTCATAAGGTGTCGCGCAATCGTTCAAAGCGTTGTTGGAGTAGTCCTCGGTCCAAAACCTTTTGACTGCAGGTACCGGTCGCCAGTAAACGACCGCTGGCCAAAGCCTCCCAGGAGCATAACACATCGTTGCCACTACAGGACTCCAGCGTTGCGATGACGTCCACCCTTTGACCCATCAGAGCCGGCGCCTTGTGTTCGATAGTCAAGCCGTTACCGATGCCTTCTTCGTGGTCTTCTCGCAGTTTCAAAACAAATTGCCGGCAAGCCCACTCGGCTTCCCTTGCCATGGCAAAGGTCGAACAAACCGGGTGTACTTCAACACCCCCAAAAGAAGCCGTATCCTCGGGACCCACCACAAAGGAGGTGACGATTTTTTCCCCCGAAGGGAAGTTATAACGCATGGGTACGCTGAACCGGTTTGATCAAAACCAACAACGGAGCCGCCTGCCGATCCTCCAGTTGAAGTTTTCGTCCATCCCCCAGGCGTAGTTCCCAAGGATCGCCGGCCCCAATGCCCCGATGCAGGACCTCAAATGCCTGACCAAACAACAATCCCATGGCATTCACGTCCCTCAACAAGTTCAAATCCCGACCTTGAATCCCCGCAAAAACCAATGGACCGGATAAATCGCGATCCAAAGACCCCAAGGCGACTCGGTGCAACCCAACGGTTTGCCCTTCCGAGCCGGGGATGGGGTTGCCGTGCGGGTCCACGGTAGGGGTCCCAAGAAAATCCGAGAGCTTGTCCGTTAATAGCACCGATCGAACATGTTCCAATTCCTCGGCGAGTTCATGGATTTCCCCGGTACCCAGGCCCAGTTTACCGGCCAAAAAATATTCCCAAAGCCGATGGCGTCGAACCACATGGGATGCCAATTTGAACCCGTAAGGGGTCAGCAAAGCCCCTTGATAGGGCTGGTAGTCTACCAAACCTCGTTCGGATAACTTGAGCAACATGCTGGTCACCGAGGATGGCTTGGTGTGGAGCGATGAGGCAAGGGTGTTGGTGTTGACTGGATAGGCCTCGTGCCCTTCGGGAAGGCCCCCGTAATCGTAGCCCGACAAACGATAAATTGCTTTGAGGTAATTCTCGGTGGAACGAGTCTGCTTGAGCATAGCCAAAGATAAATTTGAGGGAAACAATGCAGCCCAAAGTGCCCCACTTTTCTAAACGTCGACTCCAACAACTTGCCATCCTCCTGGGGGTCTGGGCCCTATGGTTGGTTGGGGGGGCTTTGGGGACGACCTCCACGGCGCAGGTCCCCGAAAAAGCCCCTCTGCGTTGGGGTGAACGCGCGCCGGGCCTGCACCTACAACCCTTCCATGGACCAAAGCGTCGCAGAAATTCCTGGCGGCCAACCAAAAATCAGAAGATCATATTGCTGGTTTTTGGCGATATCGCATGCCCTGCGTATCACCTCTACCTGCCCAGAATCGTGGGTTTAAAAGAAAAGATGGCGGAACTCAACGGCGACATCCTGTGGATCTACCCCCACGCATTGGACTCCAGCCTGATCCCCTACCCAGGCGCCAAGGTTTACAAAGATTTGCTTGGTCAAAGTATGGGGTCGTATCGCATCGCTCGTTTGCCCACCCTGGTCCTCCTCCAAAAAGACCGTGAACCAACGAGGAATCCATTTTCATGGGGTCGCAAAATCCGGTTAGAAAACTGGTCCATTCGCTATGCAGGGGCCGTTGACCAGGACCCCGAGGGCCGTGCTATCGGTATTCGACAGGACCTTGTTGAAGCCTTGCGGGATTTGAGCCATAGTCCCTATGTTCGCATCCCGGCAACCCGAACCCATGGCTGCCCCTACCCTGTAACGCAACGCCCTTAACCCCCACATCCCAACCGAATGCCAGTACGCCTTCATCGCCTGACCCGGGCCCTCCTGGTGGTTTTTTGTTGGACCCTGCTGAGCGTTCCTGCGGCCTTGGCCCAAACCGACACGTTGTTTTGGTTTGCGGCACCCGAGGCCAGCGCTGGATTGGGAGAGGTTCCCGTTTCACTGCACCTATCGGCTGGACCTGCGGGAGCCCAAATCACCGTGGATCAACCGGCGAACCCCACTGGATTCGCCCCCATCAATTTGACCGTGGCACCCAACAGTGTCTTGGTCCATGACCTCACCGCGCGCCTGGCCCAATTGGAAAACCAACCGGCCAACGCAATCCTCCAATTGGGACTGCGCATACGTTCCACCCAACCCGTTGGTGTTCTCTACGAAATCCGTTCCCCCCAGAACGCGGCCTCCTTTACCCTCAAAGGCAAGACAGCCTTGGGCCTGCGGTTTTTTGTGGGAGGCCAGTCCTCGTTGGCGGCCTGGGTCAACGATGCATCCCTTGTTCCCGCAGCGCGCAGCCGCTTTGATATCGTCGCCACTCAGGACAGCACCCTCGTTACGGTCAACCCCCGAAGCGATATCGTAGGGCACAACGCCAACCAATCCTTTCAGCGCATGCTGATGCGGGGCCAAACCTATTCGGGGGTTGCGGTGGGAACGGGTGGTCTTAACAAAGTCAGCGGATCCCTGATTCAAAGTAACAAACCCATTGCGGTGACCTATTCGGACGATGCCGTCCAAGACCTGGGACAGTACGGTCCCTGCCGGGATATGGTTGGAGATCAGTTGGTACCCGTACAGTCGGTCGGCACCGAATACATTGTTGGCAAAGGAATCCTCAGCAACCAAGGAGGCAGCAATGCCCTGCCGGACCGCTACTATGTGACATCCACAGATACAGGTACCGTCCTACGAATCAACGGGTTGGCCTTGTACACCTTTACATCGGCCGGGGAAACCTATCCCCTGACGGTCAACAACCCTTCCGAAATTATCCAGACCAACAAACCGGTTTATGTATTTCATGTGACGGGAATGGGCTGTGAAGTGGGCGGAGCTCTGCTGCCGCGTATCCAATGCACCGGTTCTCGGCAAGCCCGCTTTTATCGAAACCCCGGCGATTCCCTCTACCTGCTGGCCGTTGTTCAAAACGGGGGCCAAGGGTTGTTCACGGTGAACGGTCTGTCCACGGTCCTCCAAGCTTCGGATTTTGCCCCCCTGCCGGGTAGCCAATGGTGGGTGGCCCGCAAGAATATTGGTCCATTGGTTCCGTCCAGCGGAACCGTCACCCTGCAGAACAGCGTTTATACCTTCCATGCCGGGCTCATATCAGGCTCATCGGACCTGGATGCCCAATCCGCCAACGCCATACGCTACGCCTACTTTTCGGATTACGGCCTGAGTGCCAACCGAGATATCTACGATACCCTCTGCCAAGGCCAAGCACGATTTTTGGGAAATCGCCGATTTGATAGCACCGGCATCTACCTGGTAACCTACAGTTCCACCACCCTCTGTGATTCGACGGTCACGCTTTTCCTGACCGTTTACCCCAAAGACACCTTCAACCTGACGCCGCGACCCGTTCAGGCTTGCGGTTCGTTTCGAATCAATGGCCGTAACATTACTGTTTCGGGGACCTATACCGACAGCCTGCGCAATCGCTGGGGCTGCGACAGCCTCTCTGTCCTGCAACTCACGGTGCACCCCCTCTACAATCAAAGTCTGCAACGCAGCGTCTGCGATAGTTTTTATTTTGATGGTCGTTGGTTGCGGCAATCGGGCAACTACGCCGATACCCTCCTCAGCGTCCAAGGCTGCGACAGCATCGTACGCCTCCAATTAACGATCGGCAGTAGTTTTACCGCCAGCGAAGAAGTGAGGCATTGCGGCCCTTACCGATGGCGAGGCCAAACCTACTCCAATTCAGGAACTTATACGCGATTGATCCCCGGACCCGGGGGTTGTGATTCCTTGCTGGAACTACAGCTTCGAATCCTGGAGGTACCGGATGCCCTCCTGCCCGGACCCGTCGAACACTGTTTGGATGACGGACCGATTCGGTTGGAATTGGGTCAACCGGCTGGAGGTCGCTATGTAGGCGATGGGGTGACGGGTAACCTCTTTGCCCCGTCCTTGAGGCGCGATTACGAAATACGGTATATTGTTACAAACCAAGAAGGCTGCAGCGATACGGCCTTGCTGCGAATCAGGGTCCACGATGAATGCAACGCCTTTTTGCACCTACCCAACGCCTTTGCTCCGAATGACCCCAACAACGCCGTTAACCGAACCTTTGGAATGGTTGCCTACAACATTGCCAAGGTATGGGTTCGGGTTTACGATCGGTACGGACAAGTGGTTTTTGAGTCCGAGGACTTGAACTTTGGATGGGATGGAACCCACAAGGGGCAGCCATTGCCCGCGGGCACCTATGTTTATCATCTAGAATACACCGAGGCCTCCCGTCAAAAAGGCCAACGTTCCGGCCTCCTGCACTTGGTTCGCTAAACGAACTGGCTAGGGGCGGTTCTTTTCGGCAAAAAGCACCGCATCCCGTAAACGCAACGACATGGCGGTTTGCAATTCACCCATCATCCCCGACACCGGGGCAAATTCGCGACGGCCGTTCAAAAGCCGCTCCATATCGCGGCGCTCTTGGCGTTCCGTAAAAACCTTGTCGGAGGGATCAACGCGATTGCGATCCGCCCACACCCCGGCATAGAGTCGGCTCTTATCCCCATCGTAGGTCACATAGCGTAGCTCGTCACCGGTCTCGACTTGAAAAATATCCGAGAAATAAACCTCCTCGTTCGATGCATTGACCATTTGGCACTGCACCTTCATACGAATCACACTGCGACCGGTCCACTCGGTGTATTCAACTTTCTTGTAACGGGTTTCGGTTTGTTTTTGTTGGTTGGTCGGGTTCACCACCTCCACCGTGTATCCCTCCCAGCCCCTGCGGATCTCCGAACGCAAGTCCGGCGGAATGATCTGAAGCTCAAGTACTTTGCCGCCGATGACGGCATTGGCCCCTAGGGAGCGAGCGGTTTCCAGGATGACTTTGTTACCCCCAAAGAGCAAATTCGCCTGTTGCTGCAAAGCGTTGTTAATGGCGACCTCGTCGACCAGCTGAATAAAACGGTTGCGTTCCATCGTAAGGGCCGATCGCAAGAAGGTATGCGGTGTTAGCATAAACGCAAAACCCGTGCTCCCATCAAAAGGCAGGATGGCCAGCTTCATCATTAAACGATTCTCGCAGACAATCATCATCGAGTCCAAGTTTCTGTAACCTGGCAGAATTGCTTCGGCGTCTTTGAAGCGCTGGTGGGCCGCCCGAAAACGCTGACGGTCAAACATCGCCATGCCATCTTCGTAGACCGGAATCACCCGGGCCACCCGTTCCATTTGGGCCGCGTCCCGGTAATTGGGATCGACCCGCTTCATATCAGCCAAGACGGCCTGGGCTTCGGTGAACTGACCTTGGTCCATCAGCCGGGCCGCTTGGTTGTAGGCCCCTTCCAGGTAGGTTGCTTTGTCGGACTCGTAGTCTGCCCGGTAACGGGCTGGAAATTCAAGGTCAACGCGCAGAGCCTCCAAGTCACGGTAAAACCTCTCGGCCTTGACAAAGGCAAAAACCGCATCCGTCAATTGTCGCTCCCGGTGCAATCGGTCAAACTTGAGCAGCAAAGCATCCAGGTGCTGCTGTCCCGAACGCTTGAGGCCGGTCCGGGCCTCAATCAAGGTAGGCTTGGCGCGCAATGCCCGCATGTACTGAAGGGAGGCCTCCTCGTATAAACCTGCGGCAGCCATTTCGTCGCCCTTGGCCGTCCATTTGCGGGGCGATTGGCAAGCCGATAGGCCCAGCAAAGACAGGGAAAGTACCGCCAGCACGGCATAGCGCCTAATGCATGGCATCCTAAATTCAAGAGTTGGCATGGGTTCCGGTTTTTGGTTCAAGCCGGTACAGCCAAAATTAGGGGATTTCAACAAAGATTCGCTTGTAAAAGAACAAGCTCATGCCCACCCCCACCGAGATTCCAGCATCCGCCAGATTAAAGACCGGTCTGAAAAAAACAAAATAATCCCCACCCCAAACCGGCAACCAATCCGGCAAAAATCCTTGGAAAAGGGGGAAATACAACATATCAACCACCCGTCCATACATCCAATCCTCGTAGCCAAACAAGCGGCCGTAAAACAAAGAATCCACGATATTGCCACAGGCCCCGGCCCAAATCAATGCCAAGGCAATGGTTCCACCGGTACGGGTTAAACCTCTGTGAATGGTATTCCAGAAATAAAAACCCAAACCCACGACTGCAATAAGTCGAAACGAACTGAGCAATAATTTTCCGGTACGTCCCCCCCATTCCAAACCAAAAGCCATCCCGTTGTTTTCAATAAAGAACAACTGAAAATACCTGCCGAGCACCTCGATCGATTCCCCTTGGGCCATGTGGGTTCGGATCCAAAGTTTGGACGCCTGGTCCAAAACCAATAGACCAACGGCGACCGAGATCGCCAAGATTTTGGGTTTCAACCTATTGCTTTAGTTTGGCTTCCATGGAAAGAGTCGCATGGGGTACCGCCATCAAACGCTCCTTTTGGATCAATTTGCCGGTTTCACGGCAAATCCCGTAGGTTTTGTTCTCGATGCGAATCAAAGCGTTTTCGAGGTGATCGATGAATTTGCGCTGACGAGCGGCCTGCTGCGAATGCTGTTCTTTTTCGAGGGTTAAGGACCCTTCTTCGAGGGTAACATACGAATTGGACGTGTCATCGGTTCCGTTTTCGTTGGCATGCATGAGCTGTTCTTGGTGATAACGGAATTCAGCCCGGGCATTTTCGAGTTTTTCGATAATGACTTTGCGAAAATCCTGCAATTCTTCGTCGCTGTAACGGGTTTTGTTGGAGCTGTTCATGATGGAGCGGGTAAAAAGGAAGCGTTGTGATTAGAATTGAAAATTAAAGGCCAAATGGGGTTGGCCGAACGGTTTAGGCAGGTTTGTTATCCACTTTGTCAACAAAAACCCGGATCACGAGGCCCTCCAAGTCGAGCACTTCGGCCCCCTCCCTGGAGGATGGCAGACCTTGCTGGATGTCCAGGGCCAGGACTTCGTTGGCCATGGAAGCCCCGTGCTCTGCCACCAAGTCTTGGACCACCGGAAGGTCTTCCAAAATCAAGTGAATTCGGTCGGTCAATTCGTACCCGCGGTCCTTTCGGATTTTTTGAATACGGTTGACCAATTCGCGGGCCGTACCCTCCAAGACCAACGAAGGACTCAGAGTGGAATCCAGGGCCACGGTCAGCGTTCCTTCGGAGGCCGTCTGCCAACCCGGAATATCCAAGGTGATGACTTCCAAGTCCTCTACTTCTAGAACACAATTTACATCATCTACACGAAGCTCCAATAGACCCTTGTCCAGAAAACCTTGGACCTCCTGGGCACTGATTTGTTCCAGAGCCGTTCCCAACTTTTGGATGACCGTTGGGTAACGGGGACCCAGCCGCCTGAATTGAGGCCGCAATTTGCGTTGGATTTGCAAATCACCGGTGCCCGTCCAAACAATTTCTTTGATGTTCACTTCGTTGCGGATCAAATCCAACATACTCCCTAGGCTGTCGGTATCCAAACCTGCCGGAGGAACCAAACCCAAACGCTGCAGGGGTTGACGAACGCGAATCCCGGCTTTTTTGCGAAGGGACAAGGCCAGGGAACAAACCTGCTGGGCCCATTGCATTCGTTGTTCCAACTCCAGATTCATCTTATTCCGATCGGCCTGAGGCATGCGGTCCAGATGGACCGACATCGGAGCATTGCCCGAACCTGCACCCATCAAATCCCGGTACAGGCGATCCGCATAGAAGGGAGCCAAAGGCGCCATTAATTGGGACAAGGCCCGCAGGCATTGATGAAGGGTCGCAAAGGCGTTCCACTTATCGCGGCTCTTGCCATCTTTCCAGAAACGACGGCGGCACAAACGAACATACCAATTGCTCAAGTGCTCGTCTGTAAATTCCTGAATAG
>RFPG01000271.1 GCA_009926245.1 Sphingobacteriia bacterium
CTCCAAAGCCTGGGCGAGCTTTTCGGGGGGTAGGGGATCAACGGGCAAGGCCGCGTACGGGATAAAAGTGGAATCCAAACCGTAGGTCTCTTGCAGGTATTGGGCGATTCCTTTGGAATCGGCCACCAAGGCCTGGCTTCGATGGGCGGCTCTGGCTTCGGACCAACGCAAAAATCGGCGGACCATGCCGCGGTATTTGCTGCGCCTCCATTCCAGCCCGTCCATGTTGGTGATCACCGGGACACCGGAAGGGTGCAGGGGGTACCAAAGCGCTGAACTCGTGTACCCCAATTGAAGGAGGACATCGTAGGCCTGTCGCCGGGCATGCAGGATTCCCACCAAGTCGTAGATGAATTGCCCGGCCGTTCCCAAGTAATTTTCGGGGTCGTAACACCGAACAATTTGTACCCCTTGGTAATTGGAATCCCGGTAGGGATGCAAGGAAGAATTGTAAACCGTGACACGATGCCCCTGCTGGACCAGGTAAACCGCCAGTTGTTGGGCAAATTGCTCAAATCCCCCGTATTGGTTGGGTATGCCCCTGGAGCCCAGGATGGCAATATGCATCATGCCCAAAAATAGGCTCCTAACCGTTGACTTGGTTGCTTTGTTGTAGGTTTGCGCTGTGGGACTGGTCGTACGCCAAAGCTTCAAATCCACCCTGGTCACCTATGTCGGGGTGGCATTGGGTGCATTGAACCTGCTTTATTTCTTTCCACGCTACCTCAACCCCGAACTCATTGGGATTCGGGAATTGCTCTTGGGGGTCGCGCTGAGCCTTTCCATCTTCACCCAATTGGGCCTCCAAAGCGCCATGTCCCGGTTTTTTCCGTATTTCCAGGACGAGGAGCGGGAGCACAACGGGTTTCTGCTTTTTTCATTGGGGGTGGGCTCCGTGGGTTTCCTCCTTTTTGGAGGGCTGTTTTGGGCCATGCGAGATCTATGGCAAGGTCTCTTCGCCGCCAATTCCCCGGAAGCCAACCGCTATTGGTGGATGATCCTCCCGTTGACGGGCTTGATTATGCTCCAAAATATTTTGGAAATCTGGGCCCGACTGCACCTGCGCATTGTGGTCAACGCCCTTCTGCGTGAAATTTTGCTCAGGGCCGGTTTGACGGTTTTGACCCTTGCCTTTGGTCACGGTTACCTGGGTTGGGATGCCTTTTTATGGGGTATTTGCGGGACCTACGCCGCCTTGGTGGTCCTCTTGGCCCGGTACCTCCACTTGATGGGGGTTTTGTACCTGGATCCATCCCGCATCCGGGTTCGCAGAGCCCTGCGCCCCTTGATGATCCGTTATTCCCTTTGGATGATTATTGGAGGAGCCGGCGTTGTGATTGCCGAGCGCATTGACGGCTTGATGCTGGCCTGGCTCACCGGCCTCGCCGCCACCGGTATTTATTCGCTGTCCTTCTTTGTGGGGACCATTATCGAAATGCCTCGCCGGTCGGTTTCCCAAATCGCAGGGACCTTGATAACCCATGCTTGGAAATCCAAGGATTACGCAACCCTCGCCAAGCTGCATGCGCAGGCGGCCCTCAACCAAATGCTGATCGGAGGGATGTTGCTGGTTTTGGTGTGGACCCATGTGGAGGCCCTCTTTGACTTGATGCCCAACGGCGATATCTACAAGGCAGGAAAGTGGGTGGTGTTATGGATCGGTCTGGCCCGTTGGTTTGATATGTCCAACGGACTGAATTCCGAGATCATTTTGAATTCACCTTATTACCGATTCAACTTGGCATCCATTCTCTTTTTGGGACTCGTTTCTTTTGGGGCCAATTACCTCATGATCCCGAGGTACGGCCTCACCGGAGCCGCCGCCGGTAGCACCCTGTCCATCCTCCTCTTCAATGGACTCAAGGGGGGATTTCTTTGGTTTAAACTGAGGATACAGCCCTTTGGGAGGAGTACCCTTGGAGCCTTGGCCCTCTTGGTGGGCGTCTACGGTTTGGGATCCATGCTTCAATGGTTGACCCCTCCAACCAACGAATCGCCCTGGCTAATTCTTGGGCGCGTTGTTTGGCAATCGTCCCTCATGGTCGGTCTCTTTGTGGTTGTTTTGCACCGGACCCGATTGTCACCCGAAATTCGACAGGGCCTGGAACAAGCCCTGGATCAAATCCGGAGCATGACCGGAAGTCCCTCCCAAAAACCGAAATAAATTCCTCCTTAAGGGAGGATTTGGGCCGCGTGGTTTTTGGTATCCACTTTGGCGATGACTTCCTGGACGATTCCATCGGCTCCGATAACAAAGGTTACCCGATCGGTTCCCATGTAACTGCGGCCGTACATGCTTTTTTGGATCCAAGTCCCAAAGGCTTCGTGCACCGTTTTGTCTTGGTCGCTGATCAGGTCAAAGGGAAGTTGAAATTTGGCGATGAATTTCTGATGCGAAGCAGGCGAGTCACTGCTAACGCCCAAGATTTGGTAACCAGCTTGAAGAAGGCTTTGGTAATGATCCCGAAGGCTGCAGGCTTCGGCCGTGCAACCGGGCGTATCGTCTTTGGGATAGAAGTA
>RFPG01000272.1 GCA_009926245.1 Sphingobacteriia bacterium
AAACCCTCCTGACGGGCTGCCGCGTTGATACGGGCAATCCACAGGTTACGAAAATGGCGCTTCTTGGCTTTGCGATCCCGGTAGGCATAGACCAAACCTTTTTCGACGGCGTTTTTGGCGACCGTGAAGACCGTGGAACGGGTGGTGAAATAACCCTTGGCTAATTGCAGAATCCGCTTACGGCGGGCGTGGGCGGCTACGTTATTGGACGATTTTGGCATGGGGGCTTATTTACCGATGGTTAACAAACGCTTGATCAAGGCCTCGTTGGTGGTATCCACCAAGGCTCCGTGACTGAGGCGACGCTTTTGCACGGTGCTCTTCTTGGTCAAAATGTGACGCTTGTAGGCGTGCTTGCGCTTGATTTTTCCTGTTCCGGTAAGGGCGAACCTCTTTTTGGCACCGGAATTGGTTTTCATTTTGGGCATAACGCGGTTTTTTGGGCCCCGCAAAGGCCTTGAAGCAAAGCCATCGGGGAGCGCGAAGATAAACTAAAAAACGATTTTTTGAACCCCTATTTTTTGACCCCTTTGGGAGCCAAAGAGATGAACATACGCTTTCCTTCCAATTTGGGCATGCTTTCGACTTTACCCAGATCTTCCAGCTGTTGGGCAAAGGTCAAGAGAAGAAGCTCTCCCCTTTCTTTGAAAACAATGGCGCGACCGCGGAAGTGCACGTAGGCCCTCACCTTGGAGCCCTCCTCCAAAAAGTTCCGGGCATGCTTGAGCTTGAATTGAAAATCGTGGTCGTCGGTGTTGGGACCAAATCGAATTTCCTTCACCAAGTTTTTGGCGGCATGGGCCTTGATTTCCTTTTCCTTCCGCTTTTTTTCGTATTGGTATTTGCTGTAATCGGTGATGCGGCAAACGGGTGGCGTCGCCGTTTCAGCAATGAGGACCAGGTCCAGACCCAGACCTTCGGCCATTTGGAGGGCCTTGGCCAAAGGGTAAACCCCTTGTTCGATGTTTTCACCAACCAGTCGAACCTCTTCGGCGCGGATATTCTCGTTGATGGGATCCACCGGCTTCTGGGGCCGACGGTTAAAATGCGGATTGCGTACGGGCTGGTTGATAATGACCTCCTGGTTTAGTTGGGAAAAGGGTTGAAAAATCGAAAGAAAAAATGGCTCATAGAACTGATTCCAGTTCCTTCTGCAGCAGGGCTACAAAGGCGGGTATTTCCAGGCTCTCGCCCTGACCCTGACCATGACGACGCACCGCCACCGTGCCCGTTTGGGCTTCCTTCTCGCCAATGATCAGCATGTAAGGAATCTTCTGAACCTCGGCATCTCGGATTTTGCGGCCAATTTTTTCGTCACGGTGGTCAACGGTACTGCGAATATCGGCAGCCAAAAGCTCCGATTGCAAATGCTCTGCAAAATCCTGAAACTTTTCGGAAATAGGCAAAATAGCCACCTGTTCAGGGGCCAGCCACAGCGGAAAATTCCCGGCGCAGTGCTCGATAAGGAGGGCCACAAAGCGCTCCATGGAACCAAACGGCGCGCGGTGGATCATGACCGGCCGGTAACGACCGTTGTCCGCCCCCACATAAGTCAAATCAAATCGCTCGGGCAGGTTGTAGTCCACCTGAATCGTACCCAATTGCCAGGAACGACCCAAGGCATCGTGCACCATAAAATCCAATTTGGGGCCGTAAAAAGCCGCCTCACCGGGTACGGTCACCGTTTTCATGCCCATTTCGGCCGTGGCCTCGATAATGGCTTGCTCCGCTTTGTTCCAGGCCTCGTCTGTTCCAATGTATTTGGTACGATTCTCGGGATCCCTCAAGGAAATCTGAGCGGTGTATTTTTCAAAACCAAGAACATCAAAAACCCTAAGAACAAGCGATATGACCTTCTTGAATTCATCCTTCACTTGATCATCCCGGCAGAACAAATGCGCATCGTCCTGGGTGAAACCGCGGACCCGGGTCAACCCGTGCAGTTCCCCGTGTTGCTCGTAGCGGTACACCGTTCCAAACTCGGCCAGCCGAAGGGGCAGATCCCGGTACGAACGGGGCTTGGTCCGGTAAATCTCGCAGTGATGGGGGCAATTCATGGGCTTGAGCAGGTACTCTTCGCCCTCGTGCGGTGTCAAAATGGGCCGAAAAGAATCCTGCCCGTATTTCTCCCAATGCCCGGAGGTTTGGTAAAGTTCTTTGTGCCCAATATGCGGTGTCACCACCTGCACATAACCGGCCTTGGTTTGTTGCCTGCGCAAAAACTGTTCCAGGAGCTCTCGGACCATGGCGCCTTTGGGCAACCAAAGAGGCAGGCCCATCCCCACCTTTTCACTAAAGGCGAAGAGCTCCAATTCCTTGCCCAATTTGCGGTGGTCTCGCTTGCGGGCCTCTTCCAGCATATGCAAATGCTGCTCGAGTTCCTTGGCCTGCGGGAAGGTGATGCCGTAAATCCTTACAAGTTGGAATTACTCGAAGGGCTGGAAGACGGTCGTATCACCTTTTATACCCAGGGTGCCTTCACGGACCTGTGCCGTGGCCCCCATTTGA
>RFPG01000273.1 GCA_009926245.1 Sphingobacteriia bacterium
TTTGATGCCATGACGATGGAAATTCATCACTCCAAGCACCATGCAGCCTATGTCAATAATTTGAATGCAGCCCTAAGCGGAACTCCTCATGCCGACAAAACTTTGGAAGAATTGATGGCCGTTATTTCAACCCTTCCAGTGGCCGTCCGCAACAACGGCGGCGGACACTACAACCACTCCTTGTTTTGGAAATTGCTGACTCCAAAGGCCGGCACGGCCCCATCAGAGGCCCTTATGGCGGCCATTCAGGAAAAATTTGGTGGTCTGGACGGTCTCAAAGAACAGTTCGGCAAAGCGGCCATGGCTCGATTTGGAAGCGGATGGGCTTGGTTGTGTTACCGTGACGGTGCTCTGCACCTTTGTTCCACCGCCAACCAAGATAATCCTTTGATGGATATTGAGAACGAAAAAGGTTGCGGAGGTTTCCCATTGCTTGGCTTGGATGTCTGGGAACACTCGTATTACCTCAAGTTTCAAAACCGTCGCGCAGATTACGTGACCGCTTTTTGGAATGTTCTGAACTGGGACGAGGTTTCGGCCCGTTTTGCCCAAGCGACCCGCTAAAAAAACAACCCGCCGAAGCGGGTTGCTATAAACGTCTGAATTCCTAGTCTGAATGCGCCGTTAAGGCGGTTAACGTATACCGTAGGGGTGTTTTTTGGAACCCGTAGGGGTGTTTTTTGGAGGCCGTAGGGCTGTTTAACGGAGGGTGAATCGGAAGGGCAAGTTGTATTGCACCCGAACCGGCATCCCCCTCTGCTTGCCCGCCTTCCACTGTGGCATGGCTTTGACTACCCGAACCGCTTCTTCGTCGCAGCCTCCACCAATACCGCGGAGAACCATGACTTTGTCGATGCGGCCTCTTTCGTCCACGACGAAAGTGACGACCACAATACCCTGCAATCCGTTTTCGCGGGCTAACGGGGGATACTTGGTGTTTTCGGCCATGAATTTGAGCAATTCCATATCACCTCCAGGAAAAGAGGGCATTTCTTCAACGACAGTGAAAATTTCTGGCTCCGCCGCAACTTCCTCTTCCATCTCTACCACCGGGACCTCAATCCGGGTTTCTTGAGTCACCTCGGTCGAAGCAATTTCGTCCTCCTCAATGACTTCTTCATCAGCCACAACCTCCAGGGTTGGCGGCGGCGGCGGCGGCGGCGGGGTTACCTTTTGTTCGGTCTGAGGAATTTCCATCTCGGTTAAATCCTCCATTTGGAGGGTTCCAAGGCTGGCAGCCTCTCCATCGCCCTCGCGCCAATTAAAAGCGTAAAGCGTTCCAGCCAGGGCTACACAGAGCCCGATCTGAAAAAACAGAGTCCTTTGGAGGTTAAGGTCTGCTTTGGGGTTTTTCTTTAGTTCCATAAGCTTTCCACAAAGAACGCAAATTTTGAACAAAGTTGTTTTTCGCTGACGTTAAAGTCAACGGCGACTGACGCGAACCAATCGCTCAAAGATCACCATGCCCAGAAGGACCCCGACGATATCGGCTACATAATCCTCCAAACCAGCACTCCTTTCCCACAGCAAAAAGCCCTGTACGGCTTCCAAAGCCACCGCCCACAAGACTCCAATCATCAAAACCGCAAAACCTCTGTAAAAACGTAGCACAGGCCAATAGGCCTGCTTAAAAAAGCCCTGAGTCGTTAAAAAGCTCCAAATTCCAAACAGTACGGCATGTATGACAAGGTCGGTCCCTGATAGCGACACCGAGGGATAGCCGGAACTCGGCACGAATAACAAAGCCGCCATGATCCCCGACCAAAAAGTCGAAGGCATCATGTAATACGAAAAAGATTTCCCCCTGGAGCGCATTGGATGGATGAAGGGGGGTCTAGCCTGCCTTATTGTCCAGTATGCGCTCGGTAGCCGGCCGCATCCATCAAGGCATCCCATTCCTGGGGCTGATTGGTTTTGATCCGAATCATCCAACCATCCCCGTAGGGGGCTTGGTTCACCAATTCGGGGTTGCTGTTAATGTGTGGATTGACTTCGATAATCTCCCCAGAAACCGGCATATAAAGGTCGGATACCGTTTTGACTGCTTCGACGGTCCCAAAAACCTCGTTTTGGTTGAGGGTCCGACCCAAGGTATCCATTTCTACAAAGACAATATCTCCCAATTCACGCTGCGCGAAGTCGGTAATACCAACGGTGGCGACTCCGTCTTGAAGTTCGACCCATTCGTGTTCGGCGGTGTATCGGAGATCAGAGGGAAATTTCATTGTTGGATAAAGTTTAGAATTTTATATGAATTAATTGCCAAAAAATGATAAAAAAATGCAGCGAGGCCACCCAATATCTCAATTTGCCAAGGTGAAACGGATACTAACACCTCCGCTGGTTTGGGAATTGGGAAAGGAGGTGGAAATATAGGGCGTGGACAATTGGTAATCCACAAAGAATCGCACGTTAATCATGTCGTTGAGGATGTAGTCGGCGCTGGGTTTAATCGAAACCGTTCGCCCGCCCCCGGATGGCTGGGGC
>RFPG01000274.1 GCA_009926245.1 Sphingobacteriia bacterium
CACGGGCTCCTTTTTAGCGCAGGTTCTGGTTTGGTTGCGGCGGCCTCCTTCGGGTTGGTCGTGTGGCTGCTGGGTACCTTGAGTCCTGTTTTTTGGAACGATTATTTGACCGATCAAATGCAAAATTTAGGAATGGCTTCGGGCCTGCTCGAAACCAATTATTCGCCCGGTACCCTGACAAAACTTCAGGATCAAATCAAAAACCAAACCCCCGCAACCTTGGCCCTTCGATTGAGTTTTTTTCGATGGGTATGGCATTTGTTGGCCGGGGGATGGGTTTCCGTTTATTTTCGTACATCGCACTAACGTAGAATCATGAATCAAGCCGTCGTATTTCGTTTTGGCCTATTGCTGGGCGTGGTCAGTATTCTGTCCATGTTAATCGCCTACATGGTTGATTTGACCTGGTTGGTTTCAGGTTGGAATTCCATGATATCCATTGGCCTGGTTTTTGCAGCCATGTTCATGGCCTGTGTGGAGGATCGCAAGGATTTTTCCGGAGGCTACCCCTATGGACGTGCCGTGGTCCAGGGGCTCCTAACGGCCATGGTGGGCAGTTTGTTGGGCATCGCTTTTACCGGGGTGCTTTACAATTGGGTGGACCCTGAACTGCATGAGCGTGTCAAAGAAATCATGGTTCTCAAAATGGAAGAGAGTTTTGAATCCTTTGGGATGAGCGAAGAGGATACCGCCAAGGCAATGGAGTCCTTTGAAAAGCGCAGCTTCCAACAAGATTTTCGTTCCCTGGGTTCCGCCTTTTTGTTATCGGGCTTGATGAACACCTTGTTTGCCATGATTGTGGGTCTTTTTGTTCGACGCAAGGAAGACCCTTTTGCTTCGGGTTCATCCGATACCCTCTCAAGCTAAGCGGTATGGATGTTTCTATTGTTATACCCCTCCTTAACGAGGTCGAATCCCTGCCCGAGCTCAATGCATGGTTGGTGTCGGTCCTCGAGGCTGAATCCTTGGATTACGAAATCTGGTACATCGACGACGGGAGTAGCGACGGGAGTTGGGAGGTCATCGAAACCCTTCGATTGCAAAACCAACGGGTCAAAGGACTTCGCTTTCAGCGTAATTACGGCAAATCTGCGGCCCTTCAAATGGGTTTTGAGCGGGTGACGGGCCGGGTTGTTTTTACCATGGACGCTGATTTGCAAGATTCACCCGACGAGATACCGGGTATGCTCAAGCGAATGCGGGACGAGGGCTTGGACCTCTTGTCCGGCTGGAAGAAAAAGCGGTACGACCCTCTATCCAAGACCCTTCCCACCAAACTCTTCAATGCCGCGACTCGGCGTATATCCGGCGTGCGCAACTTGCATGATTTTAACTGCGGTCTCAAAGCATATCGGCTTCAAGTTGTGCAAAGCATTGAGGTGTATGGTGAAATGCATCGTTACATTCCGGTCATTGCTCAATGGTCGGGTTTCAAAAAAATTCAGGAACAGGTCGTGCAGCATCGTCCGCGCAAATACGGGCATACCAAATTTGGCTTGGAACGATTTGTGAATGGGTTCCTGGATTTATTGTCCATTTATTTTATTTCCAAATTCAGACGCAAACCCATGCATTTCTTTGGCACCTTGGGTAGTTTGTCTTTTGTTCTGGGCGCCGTGTCCACAGCTTGGTTGATTTTCCGAAAACTCTACTTGATCTCGATGGGAAGTCCGCACCGGGATGTGACCGATCAGCCCTTGTTTTATTTGTCCTTGACCTTGGTTTTGTTGGGTGCGCTCTTGTTTTGTACCGGATTTTTGGCCGAATTGGTGGCCCGTAACAACCCCGACCGCAACCGTTACCTGGTCCAAGCCGTCCTGGATTGAAGCATATCGTTCTGGTCGGTCCGGTTTGGCCCTTTCGACCCGGGGGCATGACCAGCTTTAATCAGCGCTTGGTCCAAGAATGGCAGGCCATGGGGCATCGAGTCACCGTCCTGAATTACACGGTCCAATACCCTTCGTGGTTGTTTCCGGGAACGACGCAGTTCACTGAAGAACCTGCGCCGGCCCACCTTGATTCGCATCGCTTGCTTCATTCGGTGGGTCCGCTGAGCTGGTGGCGTTCGGGGCGATGGCTGGAGGCCCAAAAACCGGATTTGGTGCTCCTCCGTTATTGGACACCGTTCATGGCCCCTGCCCTGGGTTTTCTGACTCGCATTGCGCGTTTTGCCGGCCTCAAGGCTCCGGTGGTTCTTTTGGCCGATAACCTAAAACCTCACGAAAAAGTTCCTGGCACGGGACCTCTTAACCGCTGGATATTGGGTGCTTCCGACCGGGTCGTGACCCTTTCGAATTCGGTGGCCGGGGAAGCCTTGGCCTTGGGTTTCAAAGGCCCTGTACAGGTATTGCACCACCCGGTGTACGATCACTTTGGTCCCATAATGGACCGAACCGCGGCTTGTCAGGCCTTGGGTTTATCCCCGGAGCGGTCTTATTTCTTGTTTTTTGGTTTGGTCAGGCC
>RFPG01000275.1 GCA_009926245.1 Sphingobacteriia bacterium
GATTTTTTTGGCACGGCACATGCCGCAAACCCCCATGGTGCAGGCGTAGGGCAAATCAATGCCTTGTTCCAGAGCCGTTTCCAAAATATACCGTCCAGGTTCTACCGCGAATTCGTAGACCTTTCCGTCCACCTTGAGGGTGACAACGGGGAGCGCACCGGGATCATCGTCCACCGAACTGGGGGTTGGAGACGGCGCTTCCACCTTGGGGCTGGATTGAAAAAAGAGTTCTTTGTGAATGCGATCGCCCGCAATGCCTTGGGCTTGGAGCCAATGTTCGGTATCGTGCACCAAGCCTTCGGGACCACAGAGGTAAAAGGAGGCCTCCCGGTCCGTGACATGCTGGGCAAGGACCGTTGCATCGATGCGACCATGATGGAGCCGTCCTTGGAGCGCTTCTTGACCTTGCAGACCTCGGCTCAAACAATGCACCACCCGAAGGCGCTGCGGGTATTCATCCTGCAGGCGGTTCAAGGCCTTCCCAAAGATGACCTCATCCGCACTGCGGCTACCGTAGATCAGTTGGATGGCGGGAGCCGAGGGATGGCGCAAGGCCATGGATAACATCGAAAACAAGGGGGTAATGCCCGAACCAGCTCCCACCAAAACCAACGAAGGCAGGGTGGACAACGCGCTGTCCAAGGCAAAATTTCCGTAGGGGGGCAATACATCCAAGCGATCCCCTTCGTGGAGTTGGTCCAATAAATGATTGGAAACCAATCCTCCGGGCAAACGCTTGACGCAGACCCCGAGGGTGGGGAGCTCCACCGGATCCGTGAAAATGGAATAGGAGCGACGGTAGCTTTGGCCGTTGATGGTAACCATCAAGGTCAAGAATTGACCCGGAACAAAGGAAGAAATCGCTTCGCTTCGGAAATAAATCAAAAGGGCGTCCGGGGTTTCCCGTTCCAAGCGGTGGACGACGAGGCTGAGTTTTTCGGTCATGGGTTTAGGAATTGGTGTGGATGGCGACCATATCGCGGCGACCGACCCAAACCATGCGTTGGTTCACAAAATTGGCATCGCAGAAAGAAGCGGTTCCCGCTGCATTTCCGCCCGTTCCGTGAAAATCCGAGAAGGCGGCATGCTGGTTGAGATAAATCGGACCGGTCAAGTTAAAGGAGACCGGGACAAAGGCTTCGGCCAATTGATCCGCCATGCGCTCACAGAGCGCGGCATCGTTGCAATAGATCCCGCAACTCAGGGCCCCGTGTTGTTTGATTTGTTCTAACATCAGGTTCATGGCCTGCTCCACTTCTGGGTAGGGAATAACAAAGGCAATGGGACCAAATTGCTCAGCCCCAAACCAATCCTTGCGGTCCACATGGGCTTCGACCAGCAGGGGTGAACAGGAAAGGGCATGCGGGAAGGCTTCGTGAGCCACGGCTTCGGACCCCAACAGGACGGCATCGCCGGCCTGTTCTTGCAGGGAACGGATGCGTTCCATGGTTCTGGAATTTTGGACCGTTGCCAAAACACCGGGGCCCATCTGCGGATGGTCCTTGATCTTTCGAAGGGCCTGGCGAAGCCCGTCCACCAAGTCCTGGTAGCTGTGGTGTTGACCGCTGGCATCCGTAATTCCTTGGGTGGGCAGGAAAATATTTTGGGGGGCGGTGCACATTTGCCCGGCGTACAATGAAATCGAAAAAGCCAAATTATCCCAAACTGCTTTGAGGTCCGGGGCCGAATGTACCAGCACGGCGTTGACCCCTGCTTTTTCGGTAAAAACTGTTTTGCCAAAAAGGCTTTGGGCTTCCAACCATTGACCAAACTCGCTGTTGCCGGTATAATCGATGGTGCGGACCTCCGGATGGGTAGCCAGTTCCTTGGTGAGGGGATGGGCGGTGCTATCGCAGGCCAGTTGGCAGAGATTGGGGCTGAATCCGTTTTCTTGTAAAACCTTTTGGATCACAGCTGTTACGATCGCGATGGGGTAAACGGCTTTGGGATGCGGTTTGACCAAAACCGGATTGCCGACGGCCAGGCTGGCATAGATTCCGGGCAGGCTGTTCCAGGTGGGGAAGGTGGAGCATCCAATGACCAGGCCCACGCCTTTGCCCACCGGTTTCCATGTTTTGTGCAATTCGACGGAGATTTTACCCATGCTTTTGACCCAATCGGCTTGTTCGGCGTAGCGTGTTTGCTCTTGCCAAGCCATGGCAAGGCATTCCAAAGCGCGGTCGGCGGCATGGGGGCCGGAGGCCTGAAAGGACATCATGTAAGACTGCCCGGTGGTGTGCATCGTCGCATGGGCAATTTCTACAAAATGATCGCGCAGGCGCATCAAGCTCTCAACCAAGAGGGCGCAACGCAGCTCGGGACCGGCTTGAACCCAAGAGGCTCTTGCCTTTTGGGCTTTGGCCACCAGGGTTTTGTCCGCAAACACAGGATAGCGAATGCCCAAGCCGCTCTGCAAATAGGGCGATACTTCTTCGCCTTCGAAGCGCAACGGTTGATCCTG
>RFPG01000276.1 GCA_009926245.1 Sphingobacteriia bacterium
TCCGATTCTGCGAGGTGGTGTCGGTCATGACTCAAAATTAAACACGGCGCCGTCTTTTGTTCGGCGTATTGGCGTATTCGGCGATCAGGGTCCGGGTATCCTCCATCAAACGATCGGTTTGGTCTTTGAGAACCCCGCGGTAAAAACCCCGAACCCTGCCCTGACGATCCACTAACAAAGTCAAATCCTCCTGGGGAATCTGACGGAACATTTGCTGCCAGTCCGGGGTAAAAACCCGCAATTCCCTCCATAATTCCGCTTTGGAGGCCGAATCCAAGATTCTTTCCAAAGGTTGCATGTCCGCAAACAAGACCGCCGAATCCAAGTCCTTCACAGCCCCATCGTTCACCCCCAAACAAAACTGATGTACCAGGGGATTTGAGCGAAACACATCCCGTACCCGGGCCGCTTGTTTGGAACGCAGAGACAGCCGATGAACCGGACCATCGTTGCGCACCAAATGCAGAATATGGACTGGATTGCCCGAGCCCTGCGTCCATTCTTTGACCCCGGGGAGAACAAAATACAGGGTATCATCCGGATGGGTTTTGCCGTCAGCAACGGCCGTGGGCAGGACCTTGCGAGGTCCGTAAATGGGAAGGGACTGGTATCGGTTCTCGGCCGTATTGACGTACAACAAGTAGATCACTACGGGGAGGCCCAGCATCAAAAAGAGCAGGCCGTACTGCCGCATCAGCGCAGTGTAAACCAATATTCCGACTCGTACATCAGGGCGGCAATGACACCCATCACAAAAATGGTCGGTAACAAAATGCTATAAATCAGGTTGATTTTCTCGAATTTGAGGTGCATGAAATAGGCCACGATGTAGAAGGCCTTGAGCAGGGTCAAGGCGATGTAAATCGCGTTCTTGATGGGCTTGGCCATGAACGCCTCTGGGATGGCCAAGGCGATGATAAATTCCACCGCGGTGATGGCAAAGAGGACCCAAAAAACCCTCCAGATACCACGGATATCAAAACTGTTGCTGTGTTCCCCTGACATGGACGATAGATTTAGGGAGAGGTGATTAGATGAGATAAAAGAACGTAAAAACAAAGACCCATACCAAGTCCACAAAGTGCCAGTACAAGCCGATTTTTTCGATGGTTTCGTAGGTGCCCCGGCGGTCAAAAACCCCGGCCATGGTCATGATGGTAACAATGATGTTAATCACCACCCCGCTAAAAACGTGGAAGCCATGAAAGCCGGTAATCGTAAAGAACAAATTGGTGAAATTCACCTGGCCCGGAGTGCCATCGGCGTTCAAGAAAGGATTGGAACCCCACCAGGCACCGTCGTGGTGAAGGTGGCTCCATTCCCAGGCCTGGCAACCCAAAAAGGCAATACCGCCCAGGATGGTCCAAAACATCCATTTGACGACTTCGTTCCGAGCGCCGCGGTGACCGGCTTCGACCGCCAACACCATCGTCACCGAACTCATGATGAGGATAAAGGTCATAATGCCCACAAAAACCAGGGGGAAATGACCGTGAATAAAGGGAACGCCCGCAAAGACATCATCGGGAACCGGCCAGCTCAACGATGAAAAACGGAGGGCCGCATAGGCCAACAAAAGGGCCGAAAAGGTAAAGGCGTCGGATAAGAGGAAGAACCACATCATCAGCTTGCCATAACTGGCGCCGAAGGGTTCGTTTCCGCCGTCCCAAAGTTTACCGGAGGTCGAAAGAGCAGGGGAGCTGTGCGATGACATACGATGATTTAAACGATTCCGAAATTTAGTGCATCCACCACAAGAATGCGTAAAGGTAAAGCCAAAGTACGGTAAGAAAGTGCCAAAAAATGGCCAAAAGACGCATTCCGAGCAAGGACTTGGAATGGATATCCAAACGGAATGCTTTGTAGAGCATGACCCCCACGGCCAAAATCGCAGCTGCGATGTGCAGGGCATGCATCCCGGACAAGACATACAGGAACGAACCGGAGGGATTCCCGACCAGGAAAATTCCCTGATCGGTGCACTGCCGGTAGGCGTAGAGTTGGGAAGCCAAAAAGGCCAAGCCAAGCAATCCGGTCCCCCCCAGGTAGGCGCGCAATGCAGGGAATTCGTTGCGACGGGCCGATTTGCGGGCAAATTCCAAACTAAGGGTGGATACCACGACCAAAACCGTTGAAAGGGCAAAGGCCCCGGGCAATTGAAAGTCCAGCCAATTCCCATCGGCTCTTCGAACCATGTAAGCCGACGTCAAACCGGCAAACAACATGAAAACGGAAACCAAGAAGCCCCACAACAAAAACTCCAAAGGATGCACCGCCGAACGAGGGGCCGGGGAAGACGATTTGGCTAAAGGTTGTTTGCTCATAGGTTCCAGCGGATTGAAGGGTTAAAGGGCGTTAAACGGCATCCAGCCAATAGGCCAGCTGCACCACCGGCAAGTAAACAAAACTTGCAAACATTAGTTTGCGTGCATCGCCCACATCGGCTCCCCTGTAAAGCTT
>RFPG01000277.1 GCA_009926245.1 Sphingobacteriia bacterium
GCTGACCCTGCATCGTTATCTCTTGGACCTGAGCGAACAAGGCCGTCAAGCATCCATGGAGAATACCCCGTTAAATCCTCCTTTGGTTGCTCAGGGAAAAGCCCTTTTTGAGGGTAAAGCTGGTTGCGTTCGCTGCCATAACGGGGAAGGCAAATCCGATGGAGCTTTTTACAATTTGGCCTTGGAAAACCGGAACCAGGAAGAGGGAAGGGCTGCTATAACCCTGAAGGAGGAAGACAGGGGGCGGCTTCGGACCCCGGTTTTGCGAAACCTAGGAAAAACCGCCCCCTACTTTTTCGATGGTCAAGCAGCAACCCTTCTAGATGTGTTGGAACATTACCAACACGGAGCCGGTGAAGCCGGACGCTGGCTCGGCGATTCGCTTCAAAAGGAAGCGCTTCTGGCCTACCTGAACACCCTCTAGATCCCCTCGTTAGGAAGATTGCTTAGGGAATTTCGATTCCATAAAAGCCTTTGGTCCCGTTGGGATAAACACCTTCAACGAGCAAGCCTCCCTTTTTGCCTTGGAGCATTTCTTTAAGGGCTTTGGGGGAGTTGACTTCGGCCTTATCCACCTTGGTAATGATAAAGCCCTCCCGCAGGCCGCTTTCTTTGAGTTTGCCGTTGGCCAACTTGCTTACTTTGATGCCGGATGTCAGTCCAAGACTTTCGAGCTCTTTGCGACTGGCCTTGTCCAATTGAGCGCCTAGCCAAGTCGTTTCGTCTTCTTTGGGGGCCGCTTTGATTAACTCGGCCTTACCGTCTGAGTTTCTCAATTTGACCTCAAAAACTTGGGTTTTCCCTTTTCGATTGATTTCGAGCTGTACTTTTTCGCCTGGTCTGCGACGACCTACGATTTCCATGAGCTCGGGCGTTGTCCGTATTTCCTGGCCTTGGACCTTGGTGATGACGTCCCCCTTTTGGATTCCGGCTTCTTCGGCAGCTGAATTGGGCATAAAGTCGGCAACATAAGCTCCGTTGTTTACTTGGAGGTCTTCGCTTTCGACCAGGGCAGCATCCACATCCCGAATTTGAATCCCAAGAAAGCCCCTTTGAACTGTTCCAAATTGTTTGAGGTCTTCCATGACCTTGGCCACCAAATTGGAGGGGATCGCAAAAGAATAACCTTGGTAGGCACCGGTACTGGAGGCAATGGCGGTATTGATACCCACCAATTCACCCTGAACATTGACCAAGGCACCGCCGCTGTTCCCTGGATTCACGGCCGCATCGGTTTGAATAAAGGCTTCCAAGCTGGTGCCCCCGCCAAGGATATTGATATTCCGAGCTTTGGCCGAAACGATTCCGGCGGTTACTGTCGAATTCAGGTTAAAAGGATTCCCAACGGCCAAGACCCATTCGCCGACCTGCAGTGCATCGCTGTTTCCAATTTTGACATACGGCAATTGGGTCGCCTGTATTTTGATCAGGGCCAAGTCTGAGCTAGGATCTTGACCAATGACCTGGCCGTTAAAGCTCCGTTTGTCGTTAAGGATGACTTCGATTTCATCGGCATCTTTGATGACGTGGTTGTTCGTGATGATGTAGCCATCGGCTGACATGATCACGCCGGATCCGGAACCCATGGAAGGTCCCCGTGGCATCATATCCGGACCATTAAAGAAATCGCGAAACATGTCCATGCCCGGTGGCAGGGTTCCTTGCATGGAGCCATTCCCTCCGCCTTTGGTTTTGATATGCACAACACAGGGGGTCACAACGGAAGCGGTTGTGACAAAATTGGGATGTTCAACAATGTGTTCAGGAAAATGCGTCAAACTGGCGGGCGGCGAATTCCAGCCCGATGTGGGAAAGGGTGCTTGGCCGGACCAACCATAGACGATCCAAGCGCCCAGAAGACTACCGAGAAAGGCAACAAGCAGGGTTCCACCCCATTGACGAAATTTGGTCATCATGATATGTTTTGCTTTGAATTTAAAATGTGGGATACCAAAAACCGTGCCAAAGAGGGCAAGGTCTAGGACTCTGCCTTAACGAAACACCAACCCGAATCGTATGTTTGCATAGACCTAATTTTGACCCTCCAAGCCCTCGTGACCTTTGAATTTTATAAATACCAGGCCTGTGGAAATGATTTTGTCCTGGTTGATTTAACCCGGAACGAACATCCCTTGACGGCCGAACGCCTTGAGAGTGGATTTTGGCAGAATCAAGAGGCCATGTCCCTGGTTTGCGATCGGAGGTTTGGGGTGGGTGCCGACGGGGTTCTGCTTTTGTTGCCACCGCGAACCGAGTCAGGGGCTTTTTACCTCCATTACCTGAATGCTGACGGTGGGGAGGGTTCCCTTTGCGGAAATGGTTCGAGATGCGCAGCCGCCTTTGGGTTTTCGAAAGGGTATTTTGGAGACGAAAAAACCGGGATCTTTGAGGCAAGCGATGG
>RFPG01000278.1 GCA_009926245.1 Sphingobacteriia bacterium
CCTTTTATAAATAAATCAGGTTGATACGACGGCCTCTCCTTTTGGAGGGGCCGTTTTTTTTGGGGGGAAGAATTTAGGGTAGCAGTGGGGGGCGGTAGCTTCCGTTCACATCTCCAGTACATAGCACCGGTACAGCAAGCGGGGCCTGGACCGATGTTGGAAGGCTCACCATCGTTTCATCGCTGACCCAATCCCCTTTGGCGAACGTGTTGATTTGGCCCGAGTAACGAAGGGCAATATTCAACGCGTCGTTCGCATTGACGGCTCCGTTTCCGTTCACGTCCGCAGCCTTTAGGTACAGGCCTTGCAGTGTTTGAACCTGCGCAAAGTGCAAGGCCACGGCCAAGGCATCCGATGCATTCAGACCACCATGAACCGTCGTTGGCAGGGCACCAAGGCGATAGGTTCCGGGTGCAAGTCCGTAGAACCCCGCAGTTCCTTGGGCGCTGATGGAACTATCCCTCATCCATCGGTTGTTATGATACAAAAGGACCTTTCCTTTGTCGATAATGTCTTGATGGGTATTAGCGTATTGAACACGGCCTCTGATCTGCAGAGGTCCTGGGAGGTCCAGGCTATCTTGGTAGATTCGGATATAGTCAATTTGTAAACTATCGGCTTGGAAAAGGGGGGAGGAACCGGCCACCATGGCCACGTTCATGAGTAGGTATTGGGGCGCGTCAAAGGGCCAGTTGTTTGCGGTTCGAGGGTTGGGTTGGTAGGTATAGAGGGTCTGTCCGTTGATGGCAAAGGTGAGTTGCTGTGGGCTCCAGTCCAGGCTGTAGGTATGGTATTGACTGCCAACACCTGTGACTCGGCGGGTGGCTGTATTCACGGTTCCTCCAAAACTAGAGGGGGTGTGAACGCTGCTGTGGACGATTTCGGGCTGGGTTCCCCAATGTTCCATGATGTCTATTTCACCGCAAGCGGGCCAGCTGGCTCCAGCGAATCCTTGTTGTTGCCAATAGGCCCCCGGTTCTTGGACGTTACGGCCCAGGGTCCAAATCGCAGGCCAGGTCCCCGCTGCCATGGGCAAGCGGGCTCGACACTCCACGCGACCGTATCGGAAGGCAAATTTGGAATTGAGTCGGGCCGAGGTAAAGGCTTTGAGAACGCCTTGCTGGGTATGGTTTTGTCTTCGGGCCACCAGATTGAGCGCACCGTTGGCGATGTATGCGTTACTGGGTAGGTTGGTATAATGTTGCAATTCGTTGTTAAACCAACCGGTGCCGTTGGGTAGGAGGGTTTGAGGAAACCATTTGTTGGTGTCGATGCCACCGTCTCTTTCGAATTCATCGCTCCAAACGAGGGCGCGCCCTCCTGAATAATACCCGGTTGTGTCGTACAAGAAATCATCCAAGTAGGCGAGGACTTGGTCGCTGTTGTTTTCGCCGTTGATTTGGAGGACGATTCGATTGAAATCCGTTCGTTGCAGGGGAGAGGGGGAGGCAGCACTTAGGTTGATCCACGGATCTCGTCGAAAATCAAAAACCACTTCTTGCCATTGGTCGACGCCCAAGGGTTGTAGGATTTCGCATTGGGTGCTCCAGGGCATGGCCAATCCGTTGTTCTGGAGTTTGAGTGAAATACGGGGTGCCTGGTTGCCGCTGAGTCCGCTGGAGGGTATGTAGACTTTGAGTTTGAATCTGGACCGGGTACCGAGGTTCAGGGTCCATGGTAGGTCCAGGCGGACATTGGCGTAGGTTCCTCCCTGGTCGTGGTAACGCAGGACGCCGGCCGATGGATTGACCGCATGGGGTTGTGGGTTGTTAAACGGTTGTTGAACCAGGCATTGGTCGCCGAACCAGGACCAAGCACTGGTCGTTCCTTCAAAAGAATCGCTTAGGATCGGGTTGGTTTGGGCTTGAGCAGAACCTGCTGCGAACAAGACGATTCCTGCAAGAAGGGATCTTCTTGTTTTGAGGGCAATGAGGTTCATGGGTACGGGTTTAGATGGATGGATTGGGGTAGGGAGCCTGTGCGATTCGGCATGCCGAATCCTAAGCAGAGGGTCATGGCAAAATAGGGAGCACCGTGGCAAAGGAGGGAGCGAATCAAAAAAAAGGGGGATTACGTTGTTGAGTCGTAATCCCCCTTCGGGATAAGCGTAAAAAACTCGTGTGCGGTCCCGTAGGGATTCGAACCCCAAACCTTCTGATCCGTAGTCAGATGCTCTATCCAATTGAGCTACGGAACCGTTGAGCGGTCGCAAATATACGGCTGCCTTGGGTTGGGAGACGGTTTTGAGAGAAAGCAAGGTCGATTTTTCTTTTAATACTAATAAAAGTAGAAAAACCAATAAAATTAGCATTTATCTTTGCATCGTTCTTTAAACCCTTAAATCATGACTTGTTTGGCCGGAAATATGC
>RFPG01000279.1 GCA_009926245.1 Sphingobacteriia bacterium
CGGTTTACATCACTCAAGATTTGGGTACAGCCGATCAAAGGCAGAAAGATTGGGGCTTTGATCGGATGATTTACACAGTGGCGGATGAGCAGAATTATCATTTCAAAGTACTGTTCGCGATCCTCGATAAACTGGGCTTTGCATGGGCCAGCCGTTGCCACCATCTTTCGTACGGCATGGTGGACCTACCCCAGGGAAGGATGAAATCCCGGGAGGGAACGGTGGTCGATGCGGATGATTTGATGGACGAGGTTCAGACCCTGGCCGCAGCCAAATTGGCCGAATCCGATAAATTGACCCACCTGTCCGACGACCAGAAATCAACCTTGGCCTTGGAAATTGGCTTGGCCGCCCTCAAATTCTATTTGCTCAAGGTGGATCCGACCAAGCGGATGGTTTACAATCCGGTAGAAGCCTTGGACCTGCAAGGTCATACCGGCCCCTTTGTTCAATACGCCCATGCTCGTTTGTCCTCCGTTTTGGCCAAGGCCAGTTCAGAGAATGCCCTGGAGGGGACCAACCTGTTGACCACGGTCTATGAAAACTGGCACGCCACCGAGCGTCTCCTTTTGCGTCAATTTTCACAATGGAAACCAACCGTTGAGGCAGCCGCCAAGGAGAACAATCCGTCCCATGTGGCGGATTTTGCCTATGGATTGGCCACGGCCTTCAATCGGTTCTACCACGAATGCCCTGTTTTGCAGGAACCTGACCCGGAAGTCCGGAACTTTCGACTGTCGTTGTGCCGGCAAGCCTGCGCCCTACTCAAAGAGTCCCTGGGGCTGATGGGCATTGCTGCCCCCGAGCGTATGTAATGGGAATTGTTTTGGTTTATTTGTTGTTATTTTATTAAAATTGGTATGACTGACTTGATGTTTTTATTGTTTTTAGCTGGCGCATTGGCCCTGGCATTTTTTACCCTTTTGTATTTTGTTCCGGTTAACTTGTGGATTACGGCCGTTTTTTCCGGGGTCAAAATCGGTATTATGGATTTGGTACTTATGCGTATACGCAAGGTTCCACCCGCCATTGTGGTCAACGCCATGATCACCTCCACCAAGGCGGGACTTCATGTGACGGCCAACGAAATCGAAACACATTACTTGGCGGGAGGTCACGTGAACAATGTTATCAGAGCTCTTATTTCGGCCGAAAAAGCCAATATCCCTCTGGACTTTAAAGCAGCCACCGCCATTGACTTGGCTGGTAGGGATGTTTTTGAGGCAGTCCAAATGTCGGTCAACCCCAAAGTCATTGATACCCCCCCTGTGACAGCGGTTGCCAAAGACGGGATTCAACTTATCGCCCGGGCAAGGGTGACCGTTCGAGCTAGTATCAAACAATTGGTAGGGGGCGCAGGTGAAGAAACGGTCCTTGCCCGTGTTGGGGAAGGGGTTGTTTCATCCATTGGTTCCGCGGCCAATCACAAAGAAGTTCTGGAGAATCCGGATCAAATTTCCAAGGTGGTCCTGAACAAAGGACTGGACGCCGGCACCGCCTTTGAAATTTTGTCCATTGACATTGCCGATGTGGATGTGGGCAAAAACATCGGTGCTGGTTTGCAGACCGATCAAGCCGAGGCTGATAAGAAAATCGCCCAGGCCCGTGCCGAAGAAAAGCGAGCCATGGCTGTTGCGCTTGAACAAGAGTTCAAGGCCAAAACCCAGGAAGCCCGCGCCAAAGTCATCGAATCCGAAGCCCAAATTCCTTTGGCCATCGCCGATGCGTTCCGGAACGGGCAATTGGGGGTGATGGACTATTACCGGATGCAGAACATCAAAGCGGATACCGACATGCGGGAATCCATTGCCAAGCCCGGTGGTGGTTCGGATCAAAAACCATAGAACGAATAGACCGCCCGCCCACCGTTTTGGTCAAAACCAGGCCCGCATGCAGCAAGGTGATTTGGACCGTCCCGCGTTCGAACGCCAGGGCTGGGACCTTGACGCCTCTGCGCGCTACTCACAGCAAAACGCACTGGGTGACCACATGGTCCGCGGAGAGAAAAACGATCTGGAGTTCCGCCCCAACAACTCGTTTTTGCACGACAATGTCGATTGAGGCCCTCGAAGCCCAGTTGGGCGAAGACATGAAGGCGGCCATGCGCGCCAAAGACCAAGTGCGCCTGGAGGCCGTGCGCTCAATTCGCGCCGCCCTGTCGACTGAAAAAACCTCGGCGGCCAACCAAGGCACCCTGACCGACGCCCAGGCGATCGCGGTGCTGCAGCGCCTGAAAAAGCAGCGCATCGAGGCAGCTGACATCTTCAACGCCCAGAACCGAACCGACCTCGCCCAGGTTGAAGAAGCCCAACTGGCGGTGATTCAGACCTACCTGCCGGCTGCCCTCGAAGGCGAGGC
>RFPG01000280.1 GCA_009926245.1 Sphingobacteriia bacterium
GGGGGGCATCATTGTAATCGATTTTATCGACCTCAAATCTGCTGAGCATCGCAAAGCCCTGTTGGACAAGATGATCAGCCTCATGTCCACGGACCGGGCCAAGCATCATATTCTACCCATGTCCAAGTTTGGGCTGATGGAAATCACCCGTCAACGGGTGAGGCCGGCCGTTCAGATATCCACCCAGGAACAATGCGCGGCCTGCAGAGGCACCGGCAAAATTGGCCCCAGCCTATTGATTACCGATCAAATCGAAAGTCGCCTGGATTTTTTGTTACTCAAAAACGGAGAAAAAAGCGTCACCATCAGTGCCCATCCTCACTTAGCCGCCTATTGCAAAAGCGGATGGCCCTCGCTTCGGTGGAAGTGGTCTTGGAAATACCGCCAATCGGTCAAAGTCTTGGCCGACCAACAATTGCTGATGGGGGAATACCGCCTGTTAAATTCCAAAGGAGAGGTCATCCCCCTTTGATTAGACCAGGGACTGCCGCCAACCCCTCCCAAAACTCCGGGAACTGACCCGTAGAACGGGAGGCATCTGGAAACGCTTGAATTCACTTCGCCGCACCATGCTCCATACCCTCGACACGAGGTCCGGGTCGTGACCGGCTTGGTAGAGTCCGGCCTGATCCAAACCTCCCTCGATGAGATCCATGAGCAGAGCATCGAGCACCGGATATGGAGGCAAGGAATCGGTGTCCAACTGATCGGGTCGCAATTCTGCACTGGGGGGCGCCTGCACGATCGAAGGAGGGATCCAACTCCCCTGTTCGTTCCAAAAATGTGCCAAGGCATACAATTGGGTTTTGTACAAATCACCCACCACCGAAAGTCCTCCCCCCATATCCCCGTAAAGGGTGCTGTAACCCACGGCAGCTTCGCTTTTGTTGCTGGAATTTAGCCACATATCCCCAAATTGATTGGAGTGCGCCATCAAATACAAGGCCCTCAATCGGGGTTGTATGTTTTCTTCGGTGAGGGGTCGTATAGCTTCTCCCCATTGGTTCAACAGTGTTTCCTTGATCGAGCCAAATGCGGAACCAATAGGCAGAATGTGATGTGTTATCCCATGGAATTTGCAAAGTTCCAGGCTATCCCGAACCGATCGATCCGACGAATATTCCGAAGGCATCAGGAGAGCCGTGACATTTTCGGCGCCCAAGGCCATCACGGCCAGGCAAGTGACCATGGCCGAATCCAAGCCTCCCGATAGACCCACCACCACCCCTCGCCCACCGGTCATGTCCATGTAATCCCGAAGCCCAACGCACAAGGCCTGGGTTACTTCAACGGGATCAAAGCGATGACCCAAGACCGGGGGATGACTCCTCTCGGGCAGCTTGTTCTCCAAAACCGAAGGAGCCTGGGAAACAACCCAAGTATTCGCATGCAATGGAATGACATCCGCCTGGAGCACGACGCCTTCCACCACCTCCACCAAAAGCATGGACTCCAAAAAAGATGGGCAGCGCACAACCGTTTCACCTACCCCACTGATGAGGGAACTACCACCATCAAAAATCAAATCTGCCCGCGCTCCCACCTGATTCACGTACAGCAACGGCAACCCGTACCGGGACGCTACCGATGCCAATACCTTTTGACGCTTCACCACCCCTTGGATGGAATACGGAGAAGCCGCAAGGTTCAGCAGGATCCGAGGCTTTCCATGGTCCAGGGCCAAGGCCTCCGCGACTGGATCACTGGGGTAATTATAGTCCGCATCCTGGGCCCAGAGGTCTTCACAAATGGACAAAACCACGGTTTGGCCAGCAATTTCAATGGTCGAACACCCCTCTCCTGGGATGAAATACCGGGACTCATCAAAGACATCGTAATTGGGTAACAATACTTTGCGTCCTACTTCTCGAACCTCCCCGCGATAACACCAAAAAACGGCGTTGTATAGGGCCGAACCCACCTTGGAAGGTGCCCCCACCAAAAGGGGTATCGTTGCCGAGGCGGCCAAGGTCCCCAGGGCCTTTGTGCAGGCATCCTGCAATCCCGGCTCCTTTAACAAATCCATGGGTGGATAACCCACCAGACTTAATTCAGGAAACACGACCGCATCAGCTCCTTGTAGGGCTGCCTTCTTGGCGAGATCCCCCATTCGCTCGGCGTTATGTTCCAATCGACCGATGCCGGGGGCCCATTGAATTAAAGCGAGGCGCATGGTTATAGGATTTGGATCAGGAGGGTTGACCGCATTGGATGCAGACCCCACAGCGGGGTACATTTGCTGAAGAGCTTTTTGAAAACAACCCTCATCTCGAATGTCCAAAAATAAGATTTATACGGTCCTTATCCTCCTTTGCTCCGCATTCCTCCTTTATTGGTTGAC
>RFPG01000029.1 GCA_009926245.1 Sphingobacteriia bacterium
CTGAAGGTATAACCCAGCCGGTATTGGAACATTCCTTGGGGCAGCGGAAGGCTCCCGCTGAATTGGGCCTCGACGCCTTGTATCATCGCCTCCGGTACACCCATCGGCTTGAAACGGGCGTATTTCTGGAACAGACGCGAATTTTTTTCTTCGGTGCTAAGGCTTGGGTCATTGAACCAGGCGGAATCCTGGGCATCGTAAACAGCCGGCAAGGCCACTTCAAAATTAAATTCAACCAGGTTCCGGTAAAAGGAATGAAAAAAGGCAATGTCCAATTCCGGTTGCAGTTCGCTACGCCCAAAGCGATGCATATAGCCCACCTCGGCAGACCAACTTTGTTCAGCATCCAAGGTGCTATCACCCAGGATACGTACGCCTCCAATTTTGGAATTGGAATAAAGCTCCGCGATGCTTGGTAAACGAAAGCCCTGACCTATGGAAGCCCGCAAGAATCCACCCCGAGTTGGGTTGGGCGTTGGGTCTATCCACAACGGCATAATTTCAATTGAATCGAAGGCAGGGGGTTGAAATCTTTGGTTCAAGCGACCGGGTTTCACAAGATGATAATTCAACGAGGTCCTGATTTGCGGCAAGGCCATCCGTTCGAGTCCGTTCGTAACATAACGCTCCATGCGCATGCCTGCGCCCCATGTCCAGCGTTTCTCTTGGTAATCGGCTTGGGCATAGACCGCCTGCTGGGACGAGCCCTGTTGGCGGTATAGGTTTTTGGAATCTATGGTATTTTGTTGATAAACAGCCCCAAGCATCAACGAAATGTTCTGGGATGGTAGAATCCAACGCAGGGTGGGCTCGCTGTAAGTCATCAAGGCCAGCGCGAAATCTTCGTTGTTAAAATTGTTATAGGAATAATAGGTGCGGTTGAGCCATCTGAATTGAAAACGAGCACTTAGGTAGGAGATCGAAGGGTCCACGATCCACCGACGGTTGATTTGAGGATTGGTGGAGCCGTCTGCAGGAACAAAGGCATCGGTATCGCTTTTCCATATCGAAAACAAGCGCATGGAGTCGATCAGGAAATGTCCGGACAGTCCGGCAGTCCATCCTCTTCCCATAGATCGTCGGAGGTTCAAGCCACCGCGGAGGCGTTTGCTCGTTTCGCCAATGCGAAAACCTTGATCTGCAACGGCTTGGAAGCTGCCGGTGACTTCGGTGCTGCCGTACCGAGCACTGTGCAGGTAGGATAATCCGTTGAATGTTGGGTAGTTGGAACGACCCCATGGGTTGCGATGAAAAGAGGGGGGGTTGGCATAGACTCCGGTGAAGCCACTTATCATATTCAGGGGTTCCATCCCGGGTTTCCGGGTTCGAAAATGGACCACCCCACCCAGGGCGGAGGAACCGTAGAGGGCTGAACCGGCGGTTTTGAGTACCTCGATTTGTTCTAATTGTTCAGTGGGCAAGAGCTTCCAATGAACCTCGGCCGCATCCGCTGAGAGCAGGGGTAGCCCGTCCAAAAGCATCAGGGCCCGGCTTCCTGCATTGAGGGTAAAACCACCGCTACCCCGTATGCTCAGTTGACCCCTCAGGCTGTATACCCCGGACATGCGATTGAGGGCATCTTCGGGGGTGAGGCTGTTGAAGGTCTCGGCATCCTGCCTGGTTAGGAGGCCCAAGCTGGCCATGGAACGTTCGGGACGCTGAACCAAGCGCGAGGTGGTGATCACTACCGGTTGCAGGACCCGTAAGTGGCCGTTCCAAACCGTGTCTCTGGTGGGCAGATTGGGGGAAACCTTGGGTGTTTGGTCCTGGGCCCCTGCGCGTTGTGCACAGAACATCAGGACCCAAAGGAAACCCCAAAAGGAAGGTCGAATTATTGCAAACAAAGCTGGACTTCAAAAACCGAATTTAGCAATAAAATCCATGAACAAGGACATTCAAACGGGCTTGTGGGCCCTTTCGACGTTGCCGGGCACCGGACCGGTGGCCATGAAGCGCCTGCTGGAAAGCATGGGGGGCGCCGACGCCTTGTTGGGAGCCGATGCGGCTACCTTGAGTCGTTGCGGCGCATGGGGAATGAATCTGTCCCGCGTTCTATCGGGGCCTGATGGACCACGCTTGCTTCAAGAGGCCCATCGCATGGCCCTCCGTGAATGGGAATTGGGGGAAGCGATGGGGTTGAGATGGGTTTCTTTGGTAGACCCCGACTATCCGGAATACCTACGCGAATGCCACGACCCACCGGTGGTCTTGTTTGTCAAAGGACATCTGCCTTTGGATTACCGTTATGCATTGGCCGTGGTGGGTACCCGTAACATGAGTCAATACGGAAGTTCCATCCTACGTGCCTTCATGGAGGAATTGGCCCATGCTTGGATCCCACCGGACACCAAACCCATCATTGTTAGTGGTTTGGCCCTGGGCGTGGATGGGCATGCCCACGAGTTGGCATTGGAAATGGGTTTTGGAACCATGGCGGTCACGGCCAATGGATTGGGTACCCAGTATCCGCCTCAACACAAGGGTCTCGGCGAACGGATGGTGGCGTCGGGTGGGGCCATCCTGACCGAAACCAAGGCATTGCAAGGTCCGGATGCCCGGCTTTTTCCTCGACGAAACAGAATTATTGCGGGACTTTGTCCCCTTGTTTTGGTGGCAGAGGCCGCAGCCCGAGGGGGTGCATTGATTACGGCCCGTTTTGCGAATGATTACGATCGGCAGGTCTACGCCTTTCCGGGGCGGGTGACGGATCAGGGTTACCGAGGTTGCCTACGCTTGGCCTTGTCCGGGCAGGCTCAGCTTTTGTGTTCGCCCTACGATCTGAGGGTTTGGCAAAATTGGCCCTTGAGGCCACGACTCGAAGACAGCAGAGCCGATGCCCATCGTTTGATTGCGGGAACCGCGGTGGATGCCCAACTGCAAGGTGTCAAAGCGGCCAGAGGGGTGCAACGAACCCTGGAAGGACTGCCTGCATCGGGCCGTATGCTGAGCGAAGGAGCGATGAGAATCCTACGGCGCCTGGCCGTTTTGGAAGAGGCTTCGGCCGATCGTCTTTTGGAATTGCATCAGGGGGATTACCCTGGTTTTGTGCGCTCTCTTTTTGCGTTGGAATCGGCCGGGCTCTTGCAGAGGAACGGATCGGGTAACTGGATACGCAGGGCCTAGGAATCGAATGTTTAGTGCAGTTGGGATCCCAAATCAAAAGCGGCGCTACATAGCTGGTATTCATTCGGGTCGTTGGAGGCCATCGCCCACACGCGACCTACGATCGAAGCGGACAATAATTGCTGAAACCATGCCTGGGCCTCCCGGTCCAAATGGCTGTGTGGTTCATCCAAGAGGAGAATGGGGGCATCGGTCAGCAATGCAAGCACCAATTTAACTTTCTGTATCATTCCCGAACTGTAATGTTTTAACAACAGATTGGATGTTGGGTCCAAATGGCAAAGCCGTAGTTGCAAAAAGGGATCGAAACCGGCCATCAAGGGGTTGATGCGAAAATGAAAAGTCACCAATTCGTTCAAGGTGTATTCGGTGGGAATGTCCAAATAGGGCGCAGCCAGGGAACAAGCAGGCATTGCTTCTTTTTGGCCACCCCAAGTCATGCAGCCTGTATCGGGGCGAATCAAGCCTCCGATGCATTGGAGGAGGGTGGACTTGCCACTACCGTTGGCCCCGGTAAGGGCCAGGCCTTGACCCGGTTCCAGGACGGCATTCCAAGAATGAAAGAGCCACTGTCCCTGGTAATGTTTCCCTATTCCACAAGCTTCCAGAACCGGAGCCTTGGGATTTATTGTTGGGTTGGCGCTCACGGACCAAAATCAATCAACCTATTCAAGCATGCCTCGAATCACTCCTGCGCTGGAATGTCGAACAAATTGAAGAATGCGGTCCCTTAATTTGGAAGGGGCCACGTCAATTTCCACCTGCTCTAAGGCCCTTGTTATGTTGTAACCGCGGACATAGATAATCCGATAAACATCTTCAATGAGCCTGATTTCATTTTCGTTATAGCCTCGACGCCTCAATCCAATGACATTGACCCCGGCAAATGAAAGAGGTTCTTTGGCGCATTTGACAAAAGGTGGAACGTCTTTGCGTACCAAGCTACCTCCGCCCACAAAGCTGTGTTCGCCGATGGTTAGAAATTGCTGAACAGCCACCAAGCCCTCAAGAATGGCCCAATTGTGAACGGTGATATGTCCTGCCAAGGTGGCCAGATTGGCCATAATCACATGGTCCCCCAGCAAGCAATCATGGGCCACGTGGGTGTAGGCCATTAAAAGGCAGTCCCGGCCTACCACGGTTTCGTTGCGATCGGTGGTTCCTCGGTTAATGGTCACGCATTCTCGGATAATCGAACGGTCTCCAATGCGCGTAAGGGTGGGTTCACCCCTGT
This sequence comes from Sphingobacteriia bacterium, assembly GCA_009926245.1. Lineage (GTDB taxonomy): Bacteria > Bacteroidota > Bacteroidia > UBA7662 > UBA7662 > SYHX01. Next base: position 4,358 of record RFPG01000029.1, read on the forward strand.
ATTTCAGATCTTGGGGGGGGGCCGAAATAACGGCGCCCGGAAAAACCTGAACCTTGTCCCCAATGCGGGCTCCGTTCATCACGGTGCAGTTGGGCCCCAACCAGCAATTTTCACCGATAATGACATCCTCCTCGATGGTTACAAAGGGAGAGATATGGGTTCCCTTGCCAATCCTGGCCTTGGGATGAATGTGGCTAAGGGAACTCATGATTTGCGAACCAATTGGGCCATTAATTCGGCTTCCACGACCTTTTGGTCCTCAACATAGGCCGTTGCTTCCATGCGGCAAATTCCTCTTCGAATGGGCTCCATGAGGTTGAGTTTGAGCACAAGGGTATCTCCTGGAAGGACTTTTCCTTTGAATTTTACCTTGTCAATCCGTGTAAAATAGGTCCAATACCCTCCTGGATCATCCATCAAATTGAGGCAAAGGACACCCCCTGCTTGGGCCAAGGCTTCAATGGTCAAAACACCGGGCATGACCGGGTTCCCTGGAAAATGTCCCTGAAAGAACGATTCGTTGATGCTCACGTTTTTGATGCCAACAACATGCGTATCCGAAATCTCGGTAATCTTGTCCACCAGTAGAAAAGGGTAGCGGTGGGGCAAGAACTGCATGATTTGGTTGGTATCAAAGACCACCTTGGGTTTGTCTCCCGATGGGTTGACAAGGGATTTAGGGGAGCGCTTGATATGCTCCCGGAGGGCTAGGACAAAGGCCACATTGGATTGATGCCCAGGTTTGTGAGCCACGATATGGCCTTTGATTCTTTGGCCAAATAAGCTAAGGTCCCCCACCATGTCCAACAATTTGTGCCTAGCGGGTTCATTGTCAAAGTATAAGTCCTTGTGGTTCAGAACGCCGGCCGATTGAAACTGAAGGTCGGGATGACCAAACAATTCTTTGAGGGATTCCCATTGATTATCGGCGACCGGATTTTCGACAAAGACCAAGGCATTGTTAAGATCCCCACCTTGTATGAGATTTTGACGGTGCATTTCTTCGAGCTCGTGCAGAAAACAAAAGGTCCTGCAGGAGGCGATTTCTTTGTCAAAATCGCGGAGATCATCCAAACGTGCATGTTGCCGCCCCAAGGCCTTGGAGTCAAAATCAATCATGACCGACAAACGATACTGCGAATCTGGCAAGAGGGTAATTTCACTACCCTTGTCGTTGTCTTTGAAGGTAAAGTGTTCTTTTAACTCCAGGTAGTTGCGGGCTTTGGTTTGGGTTTGAACTCCGGCCTTCCCAATTGCGTCCATAAAAGGGCGGGCACTGCCATCCCCGATGGGGAGCTCTTGCGAGTCCAGTTCAATGATAACATTGTCCAAATCAGAGGCTGTCAGGGCCGAAAGAACATGTTCCACCGTAAGAACCCGGACATCGCCAAGGCCCAGGGTGGTTCCTCTGCTGGTTTCGACGACGAATTCAGCCAAGGCCGGAATATCGACAACGGGCTGAAGGTCGGTGCGACGAAAAACAAAGCCAGTGCCTTCGGGGGCAGGACAAAATTTGATAAGAACAGAGGCTCCGCTGTGAAGGCCTACGCCTTGCATGACGACAGGTTGGGCCAGGGTTTTTTGGTAATCCAGTGGGGGCATGGGGTGATCTAGGTTAAAAGGAGGATTCGATGCTTAGGATGGGATGGTTCTTTGGGCTTTGAGTTCATTCAATTCCTTTTGGAGAACTTCAATTTGGTGGCGTAGGTCCGTTTCCATCGCGGGCAGACGACGAAAGACAGCGTTGGAACGCTGATTGTCCATGTAGGCCATCAACGGGGTACCATTCCATTTGCGATTGGGTTCGTCAATGGAGCGGGTTACCCCGGTTTGACCACCGACCTGGCTGCCTTCGGCCACCGTTAGGTGGCCTGCAACCCCGACCTGACCGCCAAAGACACAGCGGGAACCCACCCGGGTGCTCCCCGAGATGCCAGTTTGAGCTGCGATAACGGTGTGTTCACCGATTTCTACATTGTGGGCCAAATGAACCAAATTGTCAATTTTGGTGCCGTTTCCAACAAGGGTGGCCCCCATGGTGGCACGGTCAATGGTGGCATGGGCTCCGACTTCAACGTCGTTTCCCAAAACAACGCGGCCCACCTGAGGAATCTTGGAATAAACCTGGTTCGCATTGGGGGCATAGCCAAACCCATCCGAACCCACCACCGCATTGGCGTACAGGACGCATCGATCGCCAATTTCGCAGTCATCCATGAGGCGAACCCCTGGATGCAGAATGCAGTCCCGTCCAATCTTGACGCGGGGTCCCACATAGACATGGGCCGCGATCCGAGTTCCATTTCCGATCACCGCTCCAGAGCCCACCGTCGCGAACGCACCGACTCCTACACCTTCCCCCAAGACCGCTTCCGGGTCCACCCAGCATTGGGGGTGGAGACCAGGGCCGTAGAGGCGTTGTTGCTCGAAGGCCTGCAGGATGAGCCCAAAGGCTCGGTAGGGATCCGCTACCCGCAAGATAGAGGTGGAGGCCAGGGAAGGAAGTTCTTGGTTTGATTCCACTAAAAGCAGACCCGCCCGGCATCGATCCACAAAAGGAAGGTATTTGGGATTGGCCAAAAAAGTGACTTCGTTGGGCCCCGCCTCTTCTATTTTGGCCGGTCCCAGAATGCTTCGATGGGGGTCGCCTTGCAGTACGCCCTGAACAAGGGTGGTGAGCTCTTGGCAGCTTAACTTCATGAATATTGCGCAAATATCCACCATTTTGGTGGACGAGGCCTCTAGTTGGCCCCTAATATTTAACTAAGGGCGGTTTTTGGGGCGGTATAGGGCGTATCGCTCGTGCTTGCCATGCAAATCCACCACCTGAATATGGTCCGAAAGGGCGTCCAAGGGGCTGACCAGACCTTGCCGATCTTTGATCAAGATGGGGGACTCCGCTCCCGAATACACGGCTTTACGGACCGGCCGGCAATGCGCCAGGTAGGGAAGGGCCTCTTCTCCCAAGCCCAAGCGATGGGCCTCCTCCTGGGCCAACCCTTGAACCCTGTCCTTCGAAACGGGTTCGGAGGACCAGTCAACGGTGGCCAATTGACGGGTCATTAGTTGTTGGCTGAGGTGCTCCAGGATGGGTTCGGAACGCCGGGCCCAGGTCTTGACGTGGACCATGATTTCGGAATCATCCAAACGAGCATAGGCTTCCCGGAGTTCAGGGTTTCGTCGGAATTCGTCGCCATGAACCGGTTGTCGAAGAAAAAGGCCCAAATCTGGGGAAACAAAGAGGTCCAACCCTTGTTCGAGGACTCGACGGGCACGGTTCATGATATGCCCCATCAGGTACTCCGCCGACAGAACTGTTTTGTGCAAATAAACCTGCCAATACATGAGGTAGCGGGCCATAAGGTATTTTTCGATGCTATAGATGCCTTTGCGCTCTACCACGAGGCGACCCTGGTGCACATCCAGCATTTGCAAGATGCGATCGACCCCTATGATGCCCTCGGTGACACCTGTGAAAAAGCTATCCCTGTTGAGATAATCCAAGCGATCCATGTCCAATTGGGAGGAAACCAATTCATGCAAAAAAGGCAATTCATGGGTTCCCTTAAACACGTCCAAGGTGGTTTCCAATTCGCCGTCGCTCCATCGGTTCAAATCCTGCATCATCAGCAAGGAAATATCTTCGTGGGGCATGTCTTGAACGAGGAAGCCTTCCAGGGCATGTGAAAAGGGAGCATGGCCCAAATCGTGCAGGAGGATGGCCATCAGGCAGGCCCTCCGGTCATCGGGGCTGAGGCTGTAACCCTTGTGGGCCAATACATCCAAGGCTTCCTGCATCAAATGCATGGCACCGAGTGCATGGGCCAACCGCGAGTGGGTGGCTCCGGGGTAAACCAGGTAGGTCATGCCCAATTGACGGATGTAGCGAAGCCGCTGGAAGAGGGGATGATCGACCAGGCGGAGGATCAGCTTGGACTCCAGTCGGATAAAGCCGTACAAGGGATCGTTGAGGATTTTATTGGTCAAGGGCAGGGCGGTCTAGGAAAGCGTCGGTAATTTAGACCAAAATTAGGTTTCGGCCGTTATCCATCACCTAAACCATTTATGGCCAATCTTTCAATTCTTTGGGCTGACGACGAAATCGATTTGCTTGCCCCCCATTTGTCTTTTCTGGAAAGCAAAGGCTACCGGACCACCCCTGTCAATAACGGACTCGAAGCCCTGCAACGTGCGGCGGAGGAGGATTTTGATTTGGTATTGCTGGATGAAAACATGCCCGGATTGAGTGGCCTGGAAACGCTGGCCCGCCTCAAGGAAATCAAGCCTTTGATGCCCATCATTATGGTCACCAAGAGCGAAGAAGAACTTTTGATGGAAGAAGCCATCGGTTCAAAAATCGCCGATTACCTTATCAAGCCGGTCCATCCTAAACAATTGTTATCGGCCATCCTCAAGATCACCGATCAAAAACGACTCGTTGCCCGAAAAACGAACGAAGCCTATCGCGACGATTTTAGCGAATTAGGCATGAGCATGTCCGATTCATTGGATGCGGCTCAATGGGCCGAATTGTATCAGCGACTCGTGCGGTGGGAACTGGACTTGGAAGAATCGGGGGATGAGGGAATGAAAGAGGTTTTTGCAATGCAAAAGGCCGAGGCCAATCGATTGTTTGTTCGATTTATCAAGAAAAATTATGCTGGATGGTTTGCAGGTACCCTGAATACCAAGGGGATGGGAGTCCTTCCAAAACAGCCGCAAAACACGCAATCTGCGCCCACGCTTTCGCATCAGGTATTGCAACGAAAATTGCTTCCGATTCTGGACCAATTCCCCAAAGTTCTTCTGTTGGTCATTGATAATTTTCGTTTGGATCAGTTCCGTGTTATCGAACCCATTTTGGGGGATATTTACAAAGCAGTGGAGGTAGAAACCTATTACTCCATCCTACCAACCAGTACAGAATACGCTCGGAATGCCCTTTTTGCAGGTATGCCCCCCGCCGAAATCGTGCGGCGCTACCCCGACCGCTGGTGGTCGGATCAGGATGAACACAGCCATAACATGCACGAGTCTTTTTTCTTGGGGGAATGGCTCAAGCGCAACGGGCGCAATCCCGCCCACGGTTACCAAAAAATTACCTCCTTATCCCAAGCGAAACAAAGCCTCGAAAATGCCAACGGAGGGTTGAGCCAAGCCTTGGAAGTCTTGGTTTATAATTTTGTTGATATGCTGAGCCATGCTCGGTCCGAAATGAATATTATCAAGGAATTGGCCGAAGATGAAGCCGCCTACCGTTCGATAACACGTTCTTGGTTTCAGCATTCACCTCTCTTGGATTATTTGCAAAAAGCTGCGGCGCGGGGTTATACCCTTGTACTTACGACCGATCATGGGATGATCAAAGTGCAGGACCCTGTTCGAATCAGTGGTGACCGGGAGATGTCCAACAATCTTCGTTACAAAGAAGGACGAAACCTACAAATCCAGGATGACCTGGTTTACACCATTCAACAGCCCGAACAGGTTCAATTACCCCGCAAGCACCTTAATTCGGTCTATGTTTTGGCCGGCTCGGATCAGTTTTTTTGTTATCCTAACAATTTTCATCAATACGCGACCCTCTACAGGGATTCCTTTCAGCATGGGGGGATTTCGCTGGAGGAGTGCATTGTGCCCTTGGCTGTTTTTCGGCCTCGATTGGGGTCCTAAGGGTTGGGTTTGGGTATGAGGACTTTGGTGTAGTTTTGCTGCATGGAAACCGGCTCCCAACCCTCAAAGCCTTATATCATTGGCTTGGTAGGTGGTAGTGCATCGGGCAAAACCACCTTTATCAAGGCCCTTTCGGCTCGTTTTGCGCCGGAGCAGTTGGCCGTGATTTCGCAGGACCATTATTACCATCCCATCGAAATGCAGGCCAGGGACCCCCGGGGCGAAGTCAATTTTGATCTCCCCGATGCCTTGGACCGAGACCGTTGCCTGCAGGATTTGCATAGCCTCATCGAAGGACGCTCGGTTCGAATCAAAGAATACACCTTTAATCGCCCTGGGGCCGAAGCGGCATTCCACACGGTACAACCCGCTCCCGTTTTAGTGATTGAAGGGCTCTTTGTCTTTCATTACCGGGAGGTTGCAGACCTTTTGGACCTTCGTGTCTTTATTGATGCACCCCAGGAATTGATGCTGGCCCGCAGGATTGAGCGTGATTTGGCCGAGCGAGGATACCCGGAGGAGGTTGTTCGCTACCAATGGGATCATCATGTGGCCCCGGCTTACAGGGCCTACTTGGAGCCATACCGGGATTCCAGTGATTTGATTATTACCAATACCCAGGGCTTTGGTCCTGCTTTGGAAGTTTTTGCTTCTCATATTCAATCTTTATCATCATGGAAAACCGTTTCGGCGTCATTGGATTAGGTCGCTTTGGAACCACCATTGCCAGGACCCTGGCGCAGCGGGGTGCCGAGGTCATTGTTATCGACAACGATGAACAGGCCATCAATGCCTTGCGTGACGATGTTGCCTTTGCGGTCCGAATGGATGCGACCAACCTTAAGTTATTGCGGGAACAAAATGTCCAGGATTTGGATGCCGTTGTTGTGGCGATTGGTCAAGATTTTGAGGGACTCTTGTTAACTACGGTCACCTTGCTTGAATTGGGTGTGAAGCGAATCATTGCCAGGGCTTCCACCGATCAGCAGCGTCGTGTTCTTGAAAAATTGGGGGTGACCGAAATTCTTTCCCCCGAAGATGAGGTGGGTATTTCGGTTGCTGGTCGGCTCTTGAATCCCAATTTGGTCAATGTTTTTCAATTACCGGATGACTACCAAATTGTGGAGGTCAAAACCCCTGCCGCCGTTTGCAATAAAACGGTTTTACAGGTCGAACTAAGAACCCGTTACAAGCTCAACTTGATCACGTTACGACGTTCCTACGAGGTTTCGGATGATCAGGGCGAGCGGCGCGATGTTGGAAATGTCGCCTTTG
>RFPG01000281.1 GCA_009926245.1 Sphingobacteriia bacterium
GACGTGGTCCTTCTGGTGGATCGAGGGGAAAAGTCGGTTTCATCCAGTGCCGGCCACGGTCTGATGAACCAACATCCGTACGCCGAAGCTCGTTTCAAGCAAGGCAACGAGCGGGTGGGGGAGCTCAACGCCCTTCTAAGGTCAGCCTCTTCGGTCCCGGACGACGAACGGTGGTGGGCCTTTGGTGATTTGGTGGAATCCGAGGCCTTGACCCTCCATGCCATGATGCTTTGTTCCCGGCCTTCGTACTTGCTCATGAAACCCAAGACCCTGGAAATCTTGGAACAAATCCGAAGATTCCGAAACCAAAAGAAGGTTCCCTTGTTTTTTACTTTGGACGCCGGGGCCAATGTTCATTTGTTGTTTCCGGCCAACGCCCAAAACGACGCCATGGAACTGCTTGATAAACAGATTGCTGCAATCCTAGGCCCGGATTCGTACCTTTGGGACCGTTTAGGGGCCGGTCCTCGGCCCTTAACCCTACCATCCTAAGACCACATGGTGAAATCCCCCCTCCAAAACAGCCTTTACTACGCCAAAGTCCTACTTTTTGGGGAATACGGCATTATGGAGGACGCCATGGGGTTGTCCATCCCTTTTGAACATTTTCAGGGGCGCTTCAAAGCCGGTCCTGCCCAAAGCGACGCCGAAAAAGCCAGCAACAACAGCCTCAAGGCTTTTGCCGACTACCTCGGCGGACTTTCCCCGGCCGTTCCTGGCCTGGACCTGAATCGCTTGAATCGCGATTTGGAAGCCGGGCTTCATTTTGAATCCAATATCCCTCAAGGTTTTGGGGTCGGAAGTTCCGGGGCCTTGGTGGCAGCGGTTTATGAACAGTACGGACCTGCTAACCTGGATCTCAACAGCGCCCTCCAGGACCCGGATGCCATTCAAGACATCAAGGCCCGTTTGGGTCGCATGGAATCCTTTTTTCATGGACGTTCCTCGGGCATGGATCCGCTGATTTGTTACCTCAAAATACCTATGCTCATGGACCGCGATCGCCGTTTGGGCCAGGTCACCCTGCCACGCGAAGCGCCGGACGGACAAGGAGCCATTTTCTTGTTGAATACTGGGCAACCCGGCGAAACCCAACCTTTGGTTTCGGTCTTTCTCGAAAAGCTCAAACACGAAGGATTCCGCCAAATGATCCGCCAGGAATTCAACCAGTATAACAACGAATGCATCAAGGCTTTTTTGAATGGCAAACCAGGGCCTTTGTTCAAAAACCTACGGGCCTTATCCCACCTGGTACTCCAGCATTTTCAACCCATGATTCCGGAAAAATTCCGGCAAGTGTGGCAACAAGGCATTGATAGCGGGGTCTATTACCTCAAGCTATGTGGCTCGGGCGGAGGGGGTTATCTCTTGGGTTTTACCAGGGATCTGGAACAGACGCAGCGCTTGTTGGATGCCTACGAACTCCGTGTCATCCACCGGTTCTGAACCGTTAGGCCCTGAATTGAAAACTGGGGCTGCCCGTCAACTTCGATTTTTGCGTGGATTGGCCTTTTTGGGCTTGGTCCGGTGGTACAATTTGGCCATCGTTGCCCTGGCTCAATTGTTAGCCGCGGGTTTTTTACTAGATCAGGCAACCTCGGTTGGTTGGCGCTTTTTGCTGGACCGGGAACTTTGGTTGATCGTTAGCGGTACGGCCTTGATGTTAGCGGGGGGTTACCTCCTCAATGCGTTTTATGACCTCGAAAAGGACATGGCCAACCATCCGTCCAAGGTCATCATGGGCCGGGTCATTCGCCCCTCCCAAGCTCTTCAGGCCTGGGTTGTCTTGAGCCTATTGACGATCCTGGTCATCTGGCCTCTTGGCCTACGTTTTTTGGCCTATTACGCGCTTTATGGAATGGGTTTATGGCTTTATTCCCACAAACTCAAACGAATCCCGCTCCTGGGGAATGCCGCCTCCATCCTCCTACTCTTGGCCGCCTTTATGGCGTTGGTGCTTTATTACCGGGATGCCAATATCCCAACCCTCGTCTTTGTATTCTATGTCGGGGTGCTGGAGTGGATCCGGGGTCTCATCAAAGACTGTCAAAACGTACGCGGGGATGCCATCTACGGTTACCGTACCGTGCCAGTGGTCTTGGGCCTGCGCAAAACAAGAAATCTTCTTTTGTTATCCCCGATTGGATTCTTACCGCCCATTCTCTGGTTGTCGCTGTACGGCCGCGTTCATCCCTTCTTTCCATACCTCTTGGTCGCTCAACTAATCATGGTCCTCGGGGCTTTGGGCCTACTGCTCAACTCCATGGCAACCCAACGACTGCATACGGCTCAGCGTCTCCTAAAAATCGTTTTGCTCAGCGCGAT
>RFPG01000282.1 GCA_009926245.1 Sphingobacteriia bacterium
GAGAGGGCGCCTTTGAGGGCGTTTTGGTTTTGCTCAAATTGAGCCAGGGTTTTTTCGTCCAGCTTGGAGGGGTCAATCTGCATGGAGGTCGCTTTGGTGCGGGCCTCGGTAACAGCCATCAAGGTGGATTTTTCAAAATCAGCGTAGCCCTTTACCGTATTAACCAGGTTCGGAATCAGGTCCGACCGGCGTTGGTAGGCGGCTTCGACATTGGCCCATTGGCCGGAGACTTCTTCGTCGAGGGTCACCATGGTGTTGTAGCCGCAGCTGCTGAGCATGAGCGAGCTAACCAAAAGGAGGAGCATGCCAAGAATTCGTTTCATTGCAATAGTTTTTTAATGGAATCTAATCAAATATCGTGCCAAGTTTCCTGAAGGCGTTGATGGGCGGGCATAAAAAAGCCGCCCACGAGGGGCGGCTCTTGATAGGCAACGAAGTAGGAATCCTCCCTTAGGGCTGATCCCACCAATGCCGGGTCAAGAAGGAATTGTTTCCTTCGAGGTTGATGAAGTTGTCGTTGTACAAACGTTCTCCCTGAGGATAGGGCATACGGCGAGGAATCTCCGTCAGCTGGGCTCCGGGGTAAACCGACAAGGTTGGGAAACCGGTACGGCGCCAATCGGTCCAAGCCTCCACATGCGTGAAGAGGGCCAGGTGCTTTTCGTACATCACATCGCTCAGCGCTGGACTCGCGGGCAATGCGCTTACATAGGTAGCTGCAGCGGCTGAGCTAACACCGACCTCTGACATATGGGCTTCCACCGCAGCATCCAGGGTGGCGGCCAGGGTCCCGGCGCTTTGGCGGGACTCCACTTCGGCCTTGATAAAGAGGAGTTCTGCGTAGGTCATCCAATTCACCGGACTGGTTTCGCTGCCGTAATAAGGCATTTCGGTCGAATCAGCCGAGCGGAAAGCGGAGATGCGTGGATCGTTCTTGGTGGTCATGCGATCGTACATCGTGCCGTATTGCAGAATGTAACCGGCCCGTTGGGTGTTGAATTGGTACCAAGGGTTGTTGTTGGGCGCTGCCAAAAAGGTCAACTTCGCGTTGTCGGCAGAGCTGCTCATTCCATTGCTGACGGCTGTCAAGATGTCAGCAGGACGGTACAGAGATCCTTTCTTGGAAAGGTGGTTGAGGTACCTTGCTTTGAGCGACCAGGCCAGCTTGGTCCATTTGGCAACATTACCACCGTAGATAAGATCCTCACTGCCAGGGGCCATGGCTCCTACCGGTTGTCCCAGCTCAGAAATAGCAGTTGTCAGCATTTCTTCGATGGTCGTGTAGATCTGTTGTTGGGAAGCATAGGTGGGGTTGTAATCATCGGCACCTTTGAGGGCGTTACCGTAAGGGATATCGCCCCAGATATCGGTGAACAACCCCAGGTACTGGGCCATCATGATCCGGGCAACGCCGCAATAACGTGGCGAGGTGCCTTGGGTCGCATCGATGATCAGTTGCAAGTCCTTCATACCTCCTGCATAACCGTTATCGGCCCAGACAACATCAAAGTCAGCTTCGCCGATTTGGGCGTAGCGGTTGTGGGCCAAGGACTGGCGATCGGCCCCGGTCATTTGTTGAAGGAAAATAGAAGTGAGGCGGGGCAGGGCATCACCCTGGGCCATGGTATAGGAAACTTGAGCGGAAGGCAAAAGTACCTTGACCGAGACCTCCAGGGGACGTGCTGGGTCGGCGGTATAGTCTTGGAGCCATTCCTTGGTGCAGGCACTGCCCAGCAGCACCGTGCACATTCCGATGAATAAGAGTTTTTTCATAACAAATTAGATTAGAAATTGGCTTTGAGGGAGAAAATAACACCGCGTGTATTGGGCATATTGAAGTAGTCGGCTCCCTGGCTGTTGGTCGAGCCCGAAAGGTTGGTTTCGGGGTCAACCCCTTTGTAGTTGGTGAACAACAAGAGGTTGCGACCGGTGATACCCAGAGTCAGGCCTTTGAGGCTGCTGAATTTGCTGTAGATGCTGGAAGGGAGGCTATAGTTGGCCGACAATTGACGCAAACGAACCCAAGATCCGTCCTCGATGAAAGGACTGGAGGCCCCGGTGAATCCCGAAAGCGGACCGTTGGCATACGAAAGATGGTTGGCTGGGATGGCCGTTGTATTGGCCTGACCCGAAACATCCACTCCGTTGATGGTGGTACCGGGGGCATAGACCCCGCTGTTACCCATCTTGACATCTTCCCAAACGAAGGTGGCGTTCCGGTCTCCTCCTACATCCGCGTGGGTTCCAAAATAGTACAAGGCACCGCGGGTTCCGTTCCAGATATCCCCGCCT
>RFPG01000283.1 GCA_009926245.1 Sphingobacteriia bacterium
GCAAAAAGTCAGGATCCTTGTAGTCGATGTAGCGAATACCGTTCTTGCGGAATCGGCAGTATTTCTTGCGGGTTTCCTCTTTGACGGGAACGGACGCGAAGCTGTTTGTAATCATGGGTTAACCTCCTCTTTGGCAGTTTTGGGACGGCGGCGGGACTCGTTGTAAGTCACGGCATACTTATCCAATGAAACGGTCAAAAAGCGCAAAATTCTCTCGTCCCTGCGCAGTTCAAGCTCCAGCTTATCGACGGCAAGGCCGGTGGCCTTGAACTCGTACAAATGATAAAAACCGGTCGCTTTTTTGCGAATGGGATAAGCCAGCTTGCGTAGACCCCAATGGGCCTGATGCACCAGCTCGGCGCCGTTTTCCTTCAGCACCTTTTCGAACTTCAAGACCGCCTCACGGACCATCTCCTCGGTCAGGACCGGGGTAAGGATGAGTACGGTTTCGTATTGATTCATAGGATCAATTTTTAGAAAGACCCCCTTTTGAATTGGGGAGCGCAAATATAAGCGAAAATCGACTCGCAACGCCCCATGAATCCTAACTTTGTCGATATGCAAGGCTATCAGGTCTCCGCCCGTAAGTACCGCCCCCCTCGTTTTGATGAATTGGTGGGGCAGGAACACATTACCACCACCCTTTTGAACGCTATTGCCAAGGGCCAATTGGCCCAGGCTTATTTGTTTTGCGGTCCCAGAGGGGTTGGAAAGACATCCTGCGCCCGCATTTTTGCCAAAACCATCAATTGCAGCAACCGGGATGCCTCCGGGGAGGCTTGCGGTGCTTGCCCCACCTGCTTATCCTTTGATCAAGGCGGATCGCTCTCCATCCATGAGTTGGATGCCGCCTCGAACAATTCGGTGGATGACATTCGCTCGCTGGTTGAACAAGTACGTTATCCACCCCAGGGCAGTGCCTTCAAGGTTTATATCGTGGACGAGGTCCACATGTTGAGCACTTCGGCCTTTAATGCCCTCCTCAAGACCCTGGAGGAACCTCCTTCCTACGCCAAATTCATCTTGGCCACCACCGAAAAGCACAAAATCCTGCCGACCATCCTGTCGCGTTGCCAGATTTTTGACTTCAAGCGCATTCGGCCCCAGGATATTGCCGACCGCCTGGCTTTGGTCTGCAGGGCCGAAAAAATCACCTACGATACCGAGGCCCTGCTAACCATCGCCGGCCGATCCGACGGGGCCCTTCGCGATGCCCTCACCATGCTGGACCAATTGGCCGGCTATGGCGGGGGTCATTTGGGACAAACTTTGGTAGCGGAACAATTGGGCGTTTTGAATCAACAGGGGTTCTTGGATGCTACCGAAACCCTTCAAAAAGGCGATCCTGGACCCACCCTCCAATTACTCGGGACCCTGATAGCCCGAGGCTACGATCCCATTCAGTGGGTTCTGGGAATGGCGGTCCACCTACGGAACCTCCTAATGGCCAAAGCGCCGGGTACCTTGGACTTGATTGAATCAGGGCCCGAATTCAAAGAAAAACTGCAGCAACAAGCGTTGCGAAGCGATACCGGTTTCCTTTTGGGGGCCCTTCATTTGCTCAACCAGGTGGAATTGCAATACCGCCAGGCCCGTCAACCGCGACTTTTGGTGGAAACCGCCCTTTTCAAGATTGGCTATCTGGCCAACAGACAGCTACAGGCCAGCCTTTCACCCCCAACCTCCGGTTCCTCCAACCCTGGTTTACACCCCTTGGCCGGCATTAGCGACAAGGTCCCTGCCCCCTCGGACTTCAAAACCCCGGCGAAAGTCCGGGTCCAGGCTCCCCCTGTTGAAATTCCTAAACCCGTCGAAATTTCAGCGCCCCTAGAAATTCCTCCGCCCGTTGATACGGCCGCACCCGCTGAACATCCCACATTCTTGGTTGCCTCTACCACCACCCTTCCTCCAGCCACCATTGAGACCCCAGCTAACGAGGGTCTGGCACAACCCAGCACCCAACGCAAGGCCGCATCAGACCCCCTTGGTCAGGATTTTTTGAAACAAATCAAAAAACACTTAGCCCCCAAGGAGGGCTCGAAAAACCCAGGTATCGATGAAAGTCAACAGTGGGATCCACCAACATTGGATTCACAAGGAAATTTGGAAGCCTGCTGGAGTGCATTGTTGGAACAATGCCAACAGAGAGGGCTGGGCGCCTTGGAGGGCCTTTTGGCCCGTAACAAACCCCAAAACCCTGAGCCACAGGGTTCCGGAGCCCTTCAATTGGATGTTATTCTTTATTCTGATACAGAAAAAACCCTCTTTGACCGGGAAAAA
>RFPG01000284.1 GCA_009926245.1 Sphingobacteriia bacterium
GCAGCCTGGTCAAGTTCGGCTTTCATCAAGTAACCCGCGGCCACTTGATCCCCAAAAAAACGGGCAACGGTAGCCGTTGATGCATGCTCCCGGTGGGCCGTTCCAAAGGCATCGTTCACATAACAGTTCCCATGACGCGCCAATTTTTGGGCAAATTCCACATCACCTGCTTCTTCCTCTGGGTAGAATCGAACATTTTCCAAGAGCAAAACCGATCCCGTTTGCAGATCCGCAGAGGCCTCAAAGGCTTCATCCGAGATGCAATCGTTGACAAATCGAACTTTTCGACTCAGGAGATTTTCCAACGAAGGCAAGAGATGCCTCAGCGAGTATCGATCTTCCGGCCCTCCTTTGGGCCTGCCCAAGTGCGAACACAAAACCACCGATGCACCCGCATTCAGGAGGTATTCCAAGGTCGGAAGAGCCGCACGCATCCGGGTCAAATCTGTCGGCTGCAAAGTTTTGGAATCAAGAGGGACATTAAAATCTACCCTCATCAAGACCCTCGCCCCGGCGAGTTCCAAAAGATCCGGCGTTTTGATCATGCGATGAATGAAAATTCGTAGATGGACTTAGGCCACCCTGGCGGCCAAGTCTGCAATCCTCGAAGAATAGCCAGCCTCGTTATCGTACCATCCGACCACCTTGACGGTCTGACCAATGACCATAGTGAGCGCTGCATCAAAAATGCATGAGTGGGTGTTTCCGATAATATCAACCGAAACAATGGGATCCAATTGGTATTCCAAGACACCTTTCATCGAACCGGCAGCCGCAGCCGCAAAGGCCTTGTTCACCTCTTCAACCGTGGCGGCTTTCTTCAGTATAGCGGTGAAATCGGTGACCGATCCATCCGGTACGGGAACTCGCATTGCATTCCCGTTGAGTTTGCCTTTCAAATGAGGAAGGACCAAACCAACCGCCTTGGCAGCGCCGGTTGAAGTTGGAACAATGCTGCAAGCAGCAGCCCTGGCCCGGCGCAGGTCTTTATGGGGAGCGTCCTGCAGATTTTGATCGGCCGTGTAGGCGTGAATCGTGGTCATGAAACCGCTTTCGATTCCCCAGACATCGTCCAAAACCTTGACCATGGGCGCTAAGCAGTTGGTTGTGCACGATGCATTGGACAAAATGCGCTCGGTCCCATCGAGGCTTTGATCGTTGACACCCAGCACCACGGTCTTCATCTCGCCGGTGGCGGGGGCTGAAATAATGACTTTGGAGGCCCCGGCTTGGAGATGGAGTCCGGCCTTTTCTTCGTCAGTAAAACGTCCGGTTGACTCAATGACAACATCCACGCGCTCCTCTTTCCAAGGAAGCTTGGCAGGGTCTTTTTCGGCACAAATACGAATCCGGCGACCGTTGACCATCAGAGCATCGCCTTCGATACGGACTTCACCTCCAAATCGGCCGTGGACCGAGTCGTATTTGAGCAAGTGAGCAAGGGTCTCTGGATCGGTCAGGTCGTTGATGGCAACCACTTCCAATTGAGGATTTTGGAGAAGGTACTTGAAGCTTAGGCGGCCGATGCGGCCAAACCCGTTGATGGCGATTCTTTTCATAAACCGGGGTTTAGGGTCAAAAAAAGGCTCCTCGGGAGCCTTTTGATTTGTTTGGTAGCCCGTAGGGGAATCGAACCCCTGTTACCAGAATGAAAATCTGATGTCCTAACCCCTAGACGAACGGGCCGTAAAGGTCGGCAAATATAGCCATAACGTTGTTTTGGACAAAATCCGAGGTTAGGCATGGTTTGGACCCACGATTGCGCCGATTGCCTGCCAAACAAGCAGCCTCCTGCGACAACCCGCCCGACTATTCCGCCTCAAGGAGTTGCGATGACCGCCACCAAGACCCATCGCATCCATTGATCAGTCGGTGTCCACCGGTCATCCTCATACACCGGCCATCCTCATCCGCGCGTTCAGTGGTGTCCAAAAATCATCCTCATCATCGCGACCACTGGTGTACAAGAATCAACCTCATTCACGGCTGAAATGCATGATTTGCAAATCGGATGGATGCTTTTTTCAGAACATGAAGCGTAAACAAGTAGGGAAGCGGAGAAAATTCGAACTTATGAAACCGCAACATCAACCTTCGAGCAAGACCATGACCGCGAAATTTCATTTTGAGAATTAGCAAATCCAAAAAAAATACATCCATTTACTTCATCAAAAAACAAAGTGAATCAGCCACTATTGCCGCCATAGAATAGTTGCAATTATCCATCAATACTATCATAACATCTTGAATTCATGTATTTTAATAAACATTTAAAGAAT
>RFPG01000285.1 GCA_009926245.1 Sphingobacteriia bacterium
TGCGGAATGGAAGCTCAAGTTTTTTCAAAAGCTGCGTAACATGTTCCACCATTTCCTCCAGAGCGCTTGCCGTATTAGAAGGGTTTTCTATTCGAACGATTTCAACCTTATCAAATTGATGCAAGCGATTCAAGCCTCGGACATCCTTTCCGTACGATCCTGCCTCTCTACGGAAACAGGGTGTATACCCACACAGCTTAACTGAAAAGTCAGGGCTGGGTAAAAGAACCTCTCGGTAAATATTGGTCAAGGGGACCTCTGCGGTTGGAATCAAGAAGAGGTTGTCAGCCGTTGCATGATACATTTGCCCCTCTTTATCGGGGAGTTGACCGGTGCCTATCCCACTAGCCTCATTGACCATCAATGGCGCTAAATACTCCTCATAACCAGCCTCCGTTGCAGAATCCAAAAAAAATGAAATCAAGGCTCGTTGTAATTTAGCTCCTTTTCCTTTGTAAAAGGGGAAGCCTGGACCAGATACCTTTACGCCCAGTTCAAAATCAATGAGCTTGTATTGCTGGGCGATTTCCCAATGGGGGAGATCCCTGTGCGTTGTTTCAGCTGATGGGTCCGAGAGATAGACCACCTCGTTTTCTGCAGGACCGTGGCCCGTAGGGACCGAAGCGTGAGGTAGATTGGGCAAACGCAGCAGGTGATTTTGGATGGCCTCCTGCAATTCGTGGAGGCGGACTTCCATGACCCCGGTTTCTTGCTTGATTCTTGCGACCTCGCTTTTGAGTTCAACCGCAAGGTCCTGTTGGCCTTGCTGGACGGCGGTTCCAATGGCTTTGGCCCTTGCATTCAAAGTGGCTTGATTTTGCTCCACTTGGGTTTGGATAACCCGCTTTTGGTCATCCAAATGCAATAGCTGGTCAAGGATTTCACCGGCATCGTGAACTTTTTTGCGTTGGAGGGCCTCCTGGGCCATGGCGCGGTTTTCGCGTAGAAAGGGGATCTGCAGCATGTGAATCTTAGTAGACGACAAATCTACCACCAAACGAGCCCCCTCCTCCTAATCGGCCTGCTGTTCGCGGTTTCTGAGGGCCTTTTGGCGGTAGTACAACAAGACCCCCACCGCCAAACTGAGTAACAAGGCCCCGGCCAAGGCCAAATTCGTGGCATGCAGTCGTTCACTGCGGGTCTGCAAGAGGATTTTTTCGAATTCCAGTCGCTCGCTTTTGCGTTGTAGGTGCTCTGAATCGTAGGAGGCCTGTATTTCCAGAAGCTTCTCTTGGGCTTCTCGGGCCTGCACCATGCTATCCAAGAGTCTCCAAGCCTTGTAATGGGGGACGGCCTCGTTTGCTTGACCCGAAGCGGTTAGTTGGGATGCCAGCAAAGCATGGGCCTTGCGCAGGTTTAGGGTGTCCTCGCTAAGTTTTTGTTCGACACAGCGAACCACTTGACGCGCATAGTGCAGTGCCGAATCCCGGCCACCCCCGCATCGCAGGTGGCCTTCGGCTTGCAACATCAAAATCCTGGATACATAGCCCCCGTTATCCATCGCCCTGCTAATGTTCAGGGCTTGTCGAAGCCTTTGGAGAGACTCTTGGCATTGTTGAAGTTTGAGGCAGACTTCTCCCAGGTTGATGAGGTCCGATGCAATGGCCATGGAGTCACCCAGTTGAGTGTCCAGACGCCAGGCTTGGGTATAGTAATTATGGGCCTCACGGTACCGGCTGTTCATTTCTTCTACCACACCCAGATTATTCAGGACATAACTAACCATGGGGTCCTTGGTGTTTTTGTAGTAAAGGAGCGCGTCTCGGTAGTAGGCACCGGCCTGATTCCAATCTTTTTGTTGGGCATAAATATTACCCAGGTTCAAGGTCAAATCTGCCTCTGCATCCTTTCGGCCCAGGGCGACGGCCAAACGAACGGCTTTTCGGTAACATTCGGCCGATGCATCCAGAGCCAAGAGGTGAAAATAGGCGTTACCCTTGATGCTGTAGCATCCCATGAGACCGCTGCTATCGTTGGATTTGAGCAACGAAGTTTCCGCCTTAAGAGCTTCTTCGATGCTCTGTTGGTATTTGTTCTGGCGCTGATAGCATTTGGACTTTAGAAGGTGCCAGGTGCCTTTTTGGCTCATGCCCAATCGGTTTACAGGCCCCAGGTCGTCTAACATGCGCATTGCCTGTCCTGGTTGGGTTCGGTAAAGCTTCTCGACCCGGTCCATCACGGCTTTAACTCGGTTAAGGTCCGCGTGTTGGCGACGTAGGGTGGTGTCGGTCCCGGCGCGTTGCTCCAGGG
>RFPG01000286.1 GCA_009926245.1 Sphingobacteriia bacterium
AACACTGTTTTGGAAAGTTTTGCGGTAGGAACACCGGTGGTTGGTTTTGCGGCAGGTGGCATCGCATCCATGATTGTGGAGGGCCAGAACGGGGCTTTGGCACCAGCGGTGGATCCCTGGGCTTCGGATGCCTCCAAGGCCATGGCCGCTGTTAATTTGGCTTCGGCCATGCTCAGGGTGATCCAGCACCCCCAAGGCGACTTACTGCGCATAGGTGCGTATCAAAGCCTGGAACAGGTTCGTCCAGAGCGAGTTGCCAAGGATTATACCGATTTAATCCATGCTATGTTACAGAATTCATCCAAAGACCTATGAAATATCCCGATGGCATGTCCGTTTCCATCGTTACCGTGACCTACCATCCCGGGGATTTGTTGGAGCCAACGATGCGTTCGGTGGCGGAACAGGTGGGTGTTCATATCGATTATGTGGTGGTGGATGGGGCATCCAAGGATGGAACGGTGGAGCGACTGCGGGCGTTCGGCGAGCAGGTTCAAGGCGAGCAGGTTCGGGGCGATCGGGTTCACGGAGGTTCGTTGGTTTATCGATGGGTGTCGGAACCCGACAGGGGTCTCTACGACGCCATGAACAAGGGTTTGGCGATGGCGACCGGGGATTATGTCTTGTTTTTGAATGCGGGGGATACCCTGGCCCATCCCCGTGTTTTGGCGGATCTATGGGACCAAGCCCCGGGCGCTGGGGCCTATTACGGCCATGCGATGGTCGTGGAATCGGTGGGAGGCCGCGAATTGGGTCTTCGTAAGCCGTTGCCTCCATCGCGATTGAACAGCCGCTCCCTTCGATTTGGGATGGCGGTTTGCCATCAGGCCTTTATCGTCGGAAGGGCCTGGGCCAAGCCCTACGATTTGCAATACAAAATTTGCGCCGATATTGATTGGATGATTCGATGCCTGCGCGCCTTGGAGCTGGGCCAGGTCAAAACGCATTTTGCCGATCGGGTTTTGGTCCAGTTTTTGGACGGAGGACTCTCCAGCCAACGCCGCAAAGCCGCCTGGAAAGAGCGATACCTTGTTTTGGGTCGTCATTACGGTTCCCTCAACAACTTGATGAACCATCTCTGGATTGTCATCCGCTATGTTTTGAGGCGATTTGTGCCGAACTTTGCCTGAATCCCCCCTTTATGCCCTTAGACCCGTCGATCCGCTCCGTCCTGATAATCGGTAGCGGACCCATTGTCATCGGCCAGGCCTGCGAATTTGATTATTCCGGATCCCAGGCCGCCCGCTCCCTTCGCGAAGAAGGCATCGAAGTTATCCTGATCAATTCCAACCCGGCCACCATCATGACCGATCCGGTGACGGCGGATCACGTTTACCTTATGCCGTTGACAGTGGATTCGCTGGAACATATTTTGAACAAGCATTCCATCGACGCAGTTCTCCCCACCATGGGAGGACAGACGGCCCTCAATCTCTGCAAAGAAGCCGACGAGCTGGGTTTGTGGTCTCAGCATAACATTCGATTGATTGGGGTGGATATCGATGCCATCGAGCGCACCGAAAACCGCGAAGAATTTCGCAAACTAATGTTAGAAATCGGGGTCGATGTGGCCCCCTCTCGGATTGCCAATTCCTATCTCGAGGGAAAAGAAGCCGCCGAAGAAATCGGCTTTCCTTTGGTGATCCGGCCATCTTATACACTGGGTGGGACAGGTGGCGCTGTGATCTACCGCAAAGAAGACTTTGATGCGGCCCTGAACCGCGGACTGGATGCATCGCCCACCCACGAAGTGCTGATTGACAAGGCCGTACTGGGTTGGAAAGAATACGAATTGGAATTGTTACGGGATGCGGCGGACAATGTTTGTATTATTTGTACCATCGAAAACATGGACCCCATGGGGATCCATACCGGCGATAGCATTACGGTCGCACCGGCCATGACGCTGAGCGATACGGCAATGCAGGCAATGCGCGATCAGGCCATTCGAATGATGCGCTCTATCGGGAATTTTGCCGGAGGCTGCAATGTTCAGTTTGCCATGGATCCTTTGACCGAGGCGTTGATTGCTATCGAAATCAACCCCCGCGTTTCTCGCTCCTCCGCGCTCGCCTCCAAGGCGACCGGATATCCGATTGCCAAGATTGCCGCGAAACTTGCGGTGGGCTATCGCTTGGACGAGTTGCCCAATCAAATTACCCTAAGTACCTCGGCGTTTTTTGAACCGGTCTTGGATTATGTGATTGTCAAA
>RFPG01000287.1 GCA_009926245.1 Sphingobacteriia bacterium
TAAAAGGGTTATACTTGTATAGTGTAACCCTTTTTTTGTTATTGTCCAGGATGAAACCCAAAACGATTTTGTATATCGCCATTTCCGAAGATGGTTTTATAGCGGGTGAGGATAACAACCTCGACTTTTTGAATCCTTACCAGGGTGGCGAAGAGGATTACGGATACTCGGAATTTATAAATTCGGTTGGTTGCATCCTAGTTGGACGTAAAACCTACGATGTGGTTGTAAATATGGGATATCCGTACCACCCAGAGAAGATGGTTTATGTAGTTACGAGACAATCAAGAACATCTTCTTCTGAAAAGCTCCTTTTTTTCGACGGTAATTTAAGGAAGCTTATCAACGACATTAAGTCCTCACAAAATCAAAATATCTATTGCGATGGGGGTGCTGAGTTGGCTCAGTCGTTGATAGCTGAGGATTAATTGATGAAATGATTTTGTCGGTTGTTCCAATTCAACTTCACCACGGCACCTTGCTTTTTCAAGGAGGCATGGTTCCGAAACAATTTTCGTTAAGGTCTAAACAAACGTACCCAAACGGGTTGGTTCAATCCTCGTATGTGTGCAAACGTGGATTTTTTTCTAAATACAAAGGGGAAGTCGTTGTGGGGCTATTGGTTTTTTTGGTGTTCCTACTCAAAAGTTTTTGGACCGACTGAAAGACCCATAAAAGGCAAGGCTTATCCCGTAGATGGTTAGGTATTCTCTAAACAGGTTGTCGGTATTGGTGCCCACGGTGCTTTGGTAGAGGTTCCAAGCCAGGTGTACGGTTCCCCCCACACCCAAAAATAGCCTAAGCAAGGCGAAAGGACCGGGTTGCCAGGTCAAGCCTTGGAGCTTGTATCGTCGCAACCCCAGCAGGGGCCAAACCAATAGCAGGGGCCATGCAAAAAGGCGGGCTTCCCGGGCCTTGGCCATCAAGAGAACTAGGAGGGTATTGATCACAAGACTTGTCGCCAACCCTAAGTTGAAAAATCGGAGCTTGCCTAGCAGGGGACGCAGGAGGACCAATGGCCAGGCAAGGACCAGAAAAATACCCACCATTGTTTCGACGGTGTAATCGGTGTTGCGGAAATTGGCTTGCAGGTTGCTGAAGCGCGCTTGCCATTGCCACAGATCCCCGCTGGTGGTTGGTGGGCTGCTTGTCATTCGCCCCAAGGCCAGGATGCCTACGGCCACAAACAGGGTGATCCCCAAGCCCACACGTTCTTGTTTTGAAGCGTAGGGTAGGTACAGCCCGGCCAAGGCAGGGAAGAGGAGCAAGCCACTTTCGCGGGCCCACAACGAAAGCCCCATCCAAAGTCCGGCCAAGAGGGCGTAGGGGATGTTATAGGATGGTACCGCGGGCAATGCTCCATTATTCTGCCCCAACACGCTGGGACGGGGTAGACACCAACAAGCTGCTAACATGGTAACAACTTGCAGGGGTTCGTCGTAGGTATAAATGGGAGGGACAAACGCAAAAAGGTTAGTGAAGGAGAAGAGGTACAGAGCCGTTGCGATCCATGCCCCCTTCGGGTCCGCTCCCCAGGACAGGGCCAAAGCATAAATCAGGCAAGCGCTGATGGCCAACAGCAGAGGATTCAGCAGGGCCAGGACCCTTGTTTCGTCGATTTCGGTCCATTTGCTCAAAACAGCCACCGCCCCCGATGTCAGCGGGCGGGCCGCAAAGACCGGCAGACTTCGGTGATAGTCCAAGGTGCTGCGCAGGGCTTGGTGGGTCATCATGCCCTCTTTGCCGGGGGTCCGGTGCATCCAAAACAGCCCCATCAACCACACCAAACAAAGGAGGACGAGGGCCGAGGAATTTTTCACGTGCAATCCTAAATTTACAGACGAATCAACCTCCCCCCAAACCCGTCTTGTCCTCAAAAAAATTCTTCTTGTCCTCAAAAACAACCCTATGACCCGCTCCAACCACGAAATTGATTACCGCGTTTACGGCGAAGAAATGCAATGCGTCGAAATAGAACTCGACCCCCAAGAAACGGTCATTGCCGAAAGCGGGGCTTTCATGTTCATGGATCCAGGGATCGAGATGGAAACCATCTTTGGGGACGGATCCTCCGAGAACAAAGGATTTTTGGGCAAATTGATGGGGGCCGGTAAGCGTCTTTTGACCGGTGAGTCTTTGTTCATGACCGCCTTTACCCACCTGGGTTCGGGCAAAGCCCGGGTCACTTTTGCGGGTCCCTATGCCGGCAA
>RFPG01000288.1 GCA_009926245.1 Sphingobacteriia bacterium
GACCTGCAGGCCAAGGCCCGCATCGAAATGGTCTCCGACGAAGACCTGGCCTGCCTGGCCCCTTTGGACGAAAACAGCCTGCACCAACTGGCCATTCAGCATGCCGACGCCGTCACCTACGCCGAATCCTTGGGTGATAGCTTCCCCCATGCCGACCCAGCCGCTCCCATCATCACCTTTAATAGCCAAAACCTGGCGGACGTCCACCAGGATCTGTACCAAACCCTGTTACAATCCGTGACCGAAACGGTCGGTTCATGATGAACCGTCCACTTTGGGGCCGGCTGACGGCCCTGGCACTTGCCTTGGCAGGGGGGATGGGTCTCGTATCCTGCAACCAAGAAGGCACCTTGGGTCTGGACCTCCTACCCGACAAAGACCGTTACCTCACCCTCACCGACAGCGTGAGCCTTGTGGGCGGGACCGTCCTCGAAGATTCCTTGCAAAGCCAATTGCCCGGTTCCTTTCTGCTGGGCGAGCTCAACAACCCCGCCTTTGGTAGGGCCCGCGCCTCCTTTGTATTTCAGGTTCTGCCCAGCAGCGAAAATATCCGATTGGGCGATCCCGATTCCACCCTTACCCTGGATTCCCTGGTTTTTTCGATGAGCCTGGCCGGTTACCAAGGCGATACCAATACCAGCCTGGTCCTGCGCGTTCATCGCCTGGCCGGTACCGTGGCCCCCAACCGCACCTACTATTCGCGGGATCCCGTCCGCACCATCGGTGAACCCCTGGGCCAAAGCATTTACCGCTACCGCAGCGGCGTCATTGACCCCATCAACGAGCCTGTTGGCCAAAACCTGGACTCGATCATTAAATACAGCGGCGTTCTGCGCATGCGCTTGGATCAAACCACCGCCGGACTTCAACTGGCCCAAAGCCTGCTCGCCGGCAAAGACAGCGTTGAATACAAAGACGCCAGCTCCTTTGTCCGTTTCTTGAACGGCCTCTGGGTCGAAGCCCAAACCGACCCCAACATCCTTCGCAACGGAAACGGGCTTTTGCTTCAAAGCAGCCCTGTCGCCACCCGCACCGGGCTCTACCTCTACTACAAAAACGGAAGCCAACGCCGTCGTCTTGATTCGCCTCCGGTTGGGTCATCCACAAAGCGGTGCTGGAATTTGTGAACGCCGATAGCAGCGGTTTTGCAGGGGTCGCCCCTCCCAGCCAACTCTTTTTGGTCCCGCTAGACAGCCAAGGCCGTAACATGGCATCGCGCATGCCCGATCTCTTTGAAAGTTATTACGACGGCAACCTCCGCAACGGCCTCTACCGCTTTGGCATCACCCGCTATGTTCAACAGTTGTTGGCCGAAGGCCCCAAAGGTGAAGACCTGGGGGTCATCCCCGTCAATCCGGTGGGCAACTTGGCCATGGTCCGACTGCGCGTCCGCCCTCGCTTGAGGGTAACCTACACCCGCATTCCGTAACTTATCTTTGAATTTCCAAGGAACGAACCCCTTGGCAACCAAACCCTTCTCTTATGTGTGGAATTGTAGCCTATATGGGGGACCGCCAAGCGGCTCCACTGCTCATCAAAGGACTCAAAAGACTGGAATACCGGGGCTACGACAGCGCCGGCATTGCCATCATGAACGATGAACAGCAAATCACCGCCTACAAAAAAGCCGGCAAAGTCGCTGACCTCGAAGCCAATATCGGCGACCGGGACACCCAAGGTCACCTGGGCATCGGGCATACCCGTTGGGCAACCCACGGGGAACCCAACGACCGCAACGCCCACCCCCATTTTGGACACAACGGTTTGTTGGCCTTGGTTCACAACGGTATTATCGAAAATTACCAAACCATCAAGACCCAACTCCAAAACAAGGGTCATCAATTCCTCTCGGATACGGATACCGAGGTCTTGACGCATTTGATTGAATACATTTATACCGAACAGCAGGTCAGCTTCGAGGAAGCGGTTCGCTTGGCCCTCAACGAAGTCCACGGGGCCTATGCCATCGTGGTGCTATCAAAAAAAGACAAAGACACCTTGGTAGCCGCCCGCAAAGGCTCCCCTTTGGTGGTCGGTGTTGGCAACAATGAATTTTTCTTGGCATCGGACGCCTCCCCCATCATCGAACATACCAAAAGCGTCGTTTACCTGAATGACGGCGAAATGGCCTGCATACGGGATCGCAAGCTCAGCATCCAAACCATCCACAACGAAAAGAAAGATGTCAAAATACATCAGTTGGA
>RFPG01000289.1 GCA_009926245.1 Sphingobacteriia bacterium
GCATTGAATTCTTTGTTCTTGGGACTGGGCAGAACGTCCGGATTCGGGGTCAGATGGGCCTTGAGGTAGGGCTCTCTTTGAACCACTTCCTGCAATTCAAACCGCTGCCGGCCTTGAATAATGACCGTGGTATTGCCATCCGGCATGCGCAGCATTTTGAGAATGCGGGCCAGGGTGCCAATCCGGTGCAGGTCTTCGGGGCCGGGGTCTTCCACCGAAATGTCCCGTTGGGACATAACCCCGATGGTTTTGGTCTTGTTGTTGGCCTCGCGAATCAGGCGGATGGATTTGTCGCGACCCACCGTGATGGGAATGACCACCCCCGGAAAGAGGACGGTATTGCGCAGAGGCAGGATGGGAACCGGCTTTTGGTAGGCTTCGTCCAGGCTGGGGTCCTCCTCTTCTTTAAAGGACATAATGGGGATGAACTCGGAATCGTCTTCGTAAAGGGTCATGGTCGGAGGGGGAGGGTCTTAGGTTCGACCAAAATAAGCAAGGATTGTGCCAGGTACTAGGAACTGACAGACTGTCCTTGCATCGGTCACCGTGTCTTTGCCAAATCAGGAGACCAGCCCTTCGAGGCTGACCGAGGAGCTGGGCACGACCACCAGGCCGCTTTCCTCGAACCAATCCAGGAGAATGGCATCCGGGGCATGGATTTCACCACTTAGCAAGGCGGACGATAGTCGGTTGAGGACTTCCTTTTGGATCAGTCGGCGAAGGGGACGGGCTCCGTAGCGGGGGTCGTAGCCGTTGCGGGCCAGGTAATCCACCACGGCATCGGTGTAGGTCAATTGGACCTGTCGCTTGTGGAGGCGTTCCTGGAGCTCTTTGAGTTGCAGGGTCGCGATGGAGCGGATATGTTCGTGGCTCAACGGATGGAACTCCACCACTTCGTCAATACGGTTGATGAATTCGGGTCGAAAGCGAGAACGCAAAAGCTCGTCCAGTTCGGGGCGGTTCCCGTCCTCGTCCTCCAGCCCGGCCCCCAGGTTGGAGGTCATAATCAGGAGGGTGTTTTTGAAATTGATGGTTCGCCCTTGGTTATCGGTCAAACGACCTTCGTCCATGATTTGCAGGAGGAGGTTGTAGACATCGGTATGGGCTTTTTCGATTTCGTCCAGCAAAACCAAGGCGTAGGGCCGGCGGCGGACCGCTTCGGTCAGCTGCCCTCCTTCATCGTAGCCCACATAGCCCGGAGGGGCGCCGATCAGACGGGATACGCTGTGTTTTTCCTGGTATTCACTCATGTCAATGCGGATCATGGCCTGCTCGTCGTTGAACAGAAGCAGGGCCAGGGCCTTGGTCAATTCGGTTTTACCGACCCCGGTGGGGCCCATGAACAAAAAGGTGCCGACCGGACGGTTTTCGTCTTGCAAACCGGTGCGGTTGCGTCGCACGGCTTCGGCCACGGCTTGCACCGCGGCATCCTGACCGATGACCCGCCGGTGCAGTTCATCTTCGAGGTGCAGGAGTTTGGTTCGTTCACTTTCCAGCATGCGCTGAACCGGGATGCCGGTCCAACGGGCAACGACCTCAGCAATATCCTCGTATTCAACGACTTCCCTGAGTAATTTGCCGGCGCTTTCGGCGTTTTTTTGTTGTTCCAAAAGGCTTTGCAATTCCGTTTCAACGGTTTTCATTTTGCCATAGCGTATTTCGGCCACCTGCCCATAGTCCGCGGCTCTTTCGGCTTGTTCGGCCTGGACTTTGAGCTGTTCCAAATGCTGTTTGCATTGCTGAATTTGCTCCACCCATTTTTTTTCGGATTGCCAGCGTTCGCTTAGAACCCTGGCCTCCTCTTTGATTTTTTCAAGATCCAAGTCCAGGGTCTGAACCTTGTCTTGGTTATTCTCCCGCAGCATCGCTTGTTTTTCGATTTCCAGCTGCATGAGTTTGCGGTTCAATTCGTCCAATGCTTCGGGCATGGAATCGATCTGAATGCGCAAGCGGGAGGCGGCTTCGTCCACCAAATCGATGGCCTTGTCCGGCAAAAAACGATGGGGGAGGTAACGCTGCGATAATTCAACCGCGGCCACAATGGCTTCGTCCCGAATTTGGATGCGGTGATGGTTTTCGTAACGCTCCTTGAGACCGCGCAGGATGCTAATGGCGTCTTCACGGTCCGGTTCTTCAACCAAAACCTGTTGAAAACGCCGTTCCAGCGCCTTATCCTTTTCGAAATACTTA
>RFPG01000290.1 GCA_009926245.1 Sphingobacteriia bacterium
AAAAAGGGGAGGTGACGATTCAAAGCCGGAGGTTCACGAAATATGTATAACATGGTCTCAACGAAGACTTTAAGCCATTAATTTGGAGCAACCAAAAAGGTTCTCTTTCATTCCGTTGTATTTCCATGGATAAGCTCGACAAAATACGCGCTTGGGCAAAGGATTTGGATGAACCCATCCTCTGCTTTGTCAACGGCTCCGATGCCGAAGTTATCAAGCTTGCCAAAGCTGTTTTGGAAGAAAAAATCGCTGAAATCATCCTGCTGGGGGACGAATTGGAGGTCTACGATCAATGCAAAGTTTACAGACTCCCCGAAAGCAGGCTTTATGGAGTCATCAACCCCCAAAATCCCCGGGATCTGGAACAAATGGTGGACGACTACATGCAGGAATCCGGCGAAAACGACCGCAAAAAAGCCTCCCGATGGGTCAAGAACCCGGTGAACCTGGCGCAAGTCTTGTGGCTACGCGGGGAGGTGGATTGGGTCATTGCCCAAACGGAACCTTTTCCAGACCCTCCCGAGAGGGACTAAGCCTTTGGAGCACCTCCTTGGGGGATCGCCCCGTTCTTGTTGCTTCTTCACCCAAACCAAAAAGAGCAAAATCCAACAAGGCCGGGTCTTGAGGATGAATGCGTCGAGCCGCCTCGGCCAATAAAACCACTTCTTTCCAACCAACCCCGTTGCCCTCCGGCAACAAACCCAGGGACCGGGCGGTTCGCGCCGCATGCACATCCAGCGGTAACAACAGTTGATCCGGCGTCCACAAGGACCAACAACCTAGATCCACGCCGGCATCGTCCTTGCGGATCATCCATCGCAGGAACATCACCATGCGCTTGCAGGCCGAACCCTGCAGGGGCGATGCAAAGTGCTTGCGAAGACGATCCCCCAGCGGCAAGGCATCCCGCATCAAAGACGCATAGCGGGCCAAACCATCGGCCACCGTTGGCCCTTCAAACAAGCCCTGTAGGCTTCCGTATTGACGGATATAATCGGACCAAACCCCCATCATCCAAAGGGCATCGGTATCGCAGAGGGTCCGGTGAACAAAGCCCTTCATGGCCGCCGCATGGCGAGGTGATAGGTTTCGAAGAAAATCTGCCGGCCGGTTTTCCATCCGATTCAACCAATCGCCGGCCTTGGAAAGGATGGTGTCTCGACGGCCCCAGGCCAAATGAGCCGCTAAGAGACCCGCAACCTCAACATTCACCGGGTCGGTTCCCAAAAAACGCCGGGGTATGGACACCGGGTCTTTGGTCACAAACCATGGGGCGTTGTAATAACGAGCCGCACGCAGCAACGCCTGGGATAAAGCGGCTGCCGAATCCACGCGGAGACGCGTTGGCATCAAAAACGACCTTAAACGCCGGCCAAAGCGGATTCCAGGTCCTGTAACAAATCCTTGGTGCCTTCGACCCCGACACTAAGCCGGAGCAAGGTATCCGTAACACCGGATGCCAGACGTTGTTCACGCGGAATGCTGGCGTGGGTCATGCTGGCTGGATGCCCGATCAAGGACTCAACCCCGCCGAGGGACTCGGCCAGCGCAAACAGTCGGGTGGAGCTCGCCACCTTCATGGCATCTTCGAGGCGGCCCGAAGCCAAATCAAAAGAAATCATCCCCCCAAATCCCCTCATCTGGGCCGCCGCGACGGCATGGCCAGGGTGGTCCGAGAGTCCGGGCCAATAGACTTTGCCTACTTTGGGATGCGCCACCAAAAAGTGAGCCACGGCCTGCCCATTTTCGCAATGAGCCTTCATCCGCAGGTGCAGTGTTTTGATTCCACGCAGTGCCAGGTAACAATCCATGGGGCCTGGATTGGCCCCCGAACTATTCAAAATAAAAGCCAACTCCTCGTGCAATTCTTTTTGGTTGGTGGCCAAAAATCCCATGACCAAATCGCTGTGTCCGCCCAGGTACTTCGTCGCCGAGTGCAAAATGATGTCGGCCCCCAGCTCCAGCGGGCGCTGCAGGTAGGGCGTAGCAAAGGTGTTGTCGACCACGACCAGGGCGCCCACTTTTTTGGCCTCGTCGGCCAGGGCCTTGATGTCGAGCACGTTGAGCATGGGGTTGGTCGGCGTTTCGAGCCAAACCATCTTGGTGTCGGGCGTGATCAATGTGCGGAGTTCCGCCGGATCTGACAAGGGCGCGAAGCTGAACTTCAGCCCAAAGGGCGCGTACATCTTG
>RFPG01000030.1 GCA_009926245.1 Sphingobacteriia bacterium
GCTCGAGAACTGGCACAGTTTTTGGGCAACAGCGCCTCTGACGATCGTGCTTCCGAATCTCGTGGACCTACCGCCATGACTTGGCAACCCCAACCATCCCACCCCCGCTTCGCCTTTCTGGACGGACTGCTCCTGCATATTCTCCGTCGTCGTCCCCACCAAGGCAAAGCAATTTTTGAACAACTCTTTGCGGGCACGCCCCTCCCCTCGATCCTGCGCTTTATGGACGAAAAATCCACCTGGCAAGACGATCTGCGAATGTTAATGCATTTGCCCTGGAAGCCTTTTTTGGTCGCCCTGTGGGAGCGTCACGTCGGCTGGCCTTTGCGTTTGTTGTTATTGGCTCTTCTTTTGATGGGCCTGCAGGCCCTGCCTTCGGTTTATTCGGTGGTGGCCAATCTGGGTCTGGTCCTGGGCATGGTCCTCTTGGGACTGCCCCACGGCGCCGTTGATCATTTGTTACAAAGCGGACGATTCCAAAGACTTCCCACACCCACGATGGTGCTGGTTTATATTGGTCTGGGCTTGTTGATGTTATGGTTTTGGTTCCTGTGGCCCTGGTGGAGTCTGTTGTTTTTTGTAGGGTATTCGGCCTGGCATTTTGGCCAAGCAGATGGACGGTCCTGGGGGTTGAACCGCTTCCTATCGTTGGCATGGGGTCTGTCGGTCCTGGCCTACATCACCGGCACCCATCCCGAAGAAACCCGTAACATCGTGCAGGCCATGACCCAACGCGATACGACCTGGTCCCTGTCGGTGGGTTTTATGGCAATCTGGGCCGCTGTAGGGATCTACCGTCGTCAAAGCGAATTGGTTTGGACCTCCCTTTGGTTGATGATTGCGTCAGAACTCCCGTTGATGCATGCCTTTGGTTTGTATTTTATCGGCCAACACAGCCGAACCGGTTGGCGGGATTTGCGACGTGGTCTTCAACTTAGTTCACCCACCCTTTGGAGGGCGGCCCTGCCCTTTCATACCGGCGCTTGGCTCCTGCTGGGAATGTTTTACACCTTCAAGGATTGGCTCCCGCCCTTGGACTTTGGACCCGAAGGCTCGTTCTTTGTCTTCCTCGCTTGCCTGAGCTTCCCCCATGTTGTGACGATGCACCGTTTTTACATCGCCCAACACCCGAACCGCCAACGCAGCGAAAGGGGGGCACTCAACCAACACGGGGAACGCAGCGGCGGCCTCTAATTCCCCATGACCTCAACCAACATGTTCGAAATCGTATTGGCGGCGCTGGCCGGTTTGGTCTTGTTTCTCTATGCCGTACGATCCCTTTCGGAAAATCTGTACGATGCGTTGGGGGATTCGGCCCCGACGTGGATTCGAGGTTGGACTTCCAACCGTTTCAGCAGCGTTTTGATTGGCATCTTGGTGACCATTCTGTTGGATTCATCGTCGGCGGTCATCATTCTGACCATTGTGATGGTCAACAGCCGCATTCTCAATTTTCGACAGGCGATGGGGATTGTCATGGGCGCCAACATTGGAACCACCGCCAGCAGCCAAATAATTGCCATGGATGTGGGTCGATACGCCCCATTGTTGATGTTGGTGGGGTTTGGGATGATGGGCTTCCAAAAACAAACACGGGTCGCCCTGGTCGGTCGAGTGGTGATGTCCATGGGGGTCTTGTTCTTTGGACTGTTCACGATGGAAAACGCGGTTGCGCCCCTCCACCACGAAGCCTTTTTTGAAAATTGGATGCGCCAAACCGAAAATCCCTTGACCGGTGCCTGGGTTGGGGCCCTTGTAACACTGGTCATTCAGTCCTCTTCGGCGACCGTTGCGATGGCCATGGTCTTGACCAGAGAAGGTTTTCTAGGCCTGGGCGGTGGCATCGCGGTCATGCTGGGAGCCGAATTGGGAACCTGCACGACGACCTTGATGGCGACGATTCGGGGCAGCCGTCAAGCCCTCAAGACAGGTCTCTTCCATCTCCTGTTCAATTTGGTGAGCATTGTTTTGGGCTTGCTCTTGTTTGAACCCCTGGTCCAAGCCAGCGAGTGGATGGGTCGCGGGGCCAGCCTGGAGCGGGCCATCGCCCATGCCCACTTTTTGTTCAATGTAGCAGGGGTCACCCTGTTCATCGGCCTGATTCCCTGGGCCGAACAATTCTTCAACCGCTGGTTGCCGGATCGTGCCAACGAGATACCGAATGAAACCTAGCAGGGATATAGAAAACCCAGGAAGAAGAAAAAAATCGAAGCTCTAGAATTCCTTCGGATCAAACATGGTTCTTCAATAACGCCAGCCAATACCCAAATAGATGCCTTCAGGGACACCTATTCCAAAACGAATGATCGGATGAGCATCCGGATGATGATAGCGATAACCAATATTTAGGGCTGGGGCCGGTAAAAGATTTTCAGAAGTTCTGATCAAGCAAGCACCAACACTCGCTTCAAAATGGTCACTGCCTTTACCGGTCAATAACCCCGTTCGACCTACGAAAGTAAAAGTCCATGTGGAACCGCCTGAAAATAAAGCAGCATTTCCCCCACCCAATCCTCCCTGAATGAAGGTATGGACGACCCTACGTTCTTGAAGTTTTTCGAAATGCAAAAAACCTTGGCTAGCTAAAATAAAAGTACCGCCTGTAAAATGGACCGAGTGACTAATTTTGTTATGTTGAGCGTGTAAAGGCTTCCAAACAAAGAGTACGACAAAAAAGATAAAATATCTTTTTAACATAATCGAGGATTTAAGGATAATTGAAGTGTTCGTTTATGTTGAATTAAATAGGAAAGCCCCTGACGAAATCCAGGGACCTTGGCGCCTTGTTTTTGATTACGCTGGCTGAGAGTTAGGACATATCCCCAGTGTTTGAATATTTCTCGTTGCCCCTTCCAAAAACCACAACGGGAATCATAAATATGAATCGGTTCGCCTTTGACACCGTTAATTTCTAAAATTTGAAATTTGCCGTCTAACAACTCTTGTCTGCTTGCACATTTCAAATCATAGCGGGCGTAATCAAATAAATCCACTTGATCATTAATGGACTCCAATACCTTTCGTAATAGGGGGGTAGCCTGGCTGGTTATATCATAATATGCAGAACCATAATCCAAATTACCTAGAGAGGTCGGTTCCCATACTTGTCCATTCAGAAGAACCAAATCGGCATAGGGTTGACATTTGGACAAAATATTCGATAATCGATGGCGAATATGAGGTAGGCCATTTAACAAATCCCGAACGGTAGAAGTCCCATTTCCAACCAATTTTAGATGGCTTCTTTCCGTAATGCTGCTTATTTGCAGTGACCCCATCGCTTTGTGCACCAATACACTAACCTCCAAGTCGTGTTGCACAAAATCCTGTACAAGGTAGTTCATCGCATGGCTTTCATGATAAACTTTTAGATCTTCCCAGGTGTCCACCTTCGTCGCCAAATAACCGCCTTCTCCCACATCGGGTTTAACAAAGAGCGGATAGGACATGTTCAAATCCGATATCTTGGGGGCTAATTCATCCAAGGTATCTTGATTTGTAACATACAATGTTTTAGGCTTCCATTCCTTCGGAATCCTTTGTATGATTTCATATTTGGATTCCCCTGCAAAACCAGCAAGGGGTAATTTGGGATTCGCCGCCGCAAAGTAAAAAACATTGCCTGAGCGAATAAAACCCACCACAATCACATACAAGGTAACGGGAAAGTAAAGCAGTTCCCATGGCCATGATTTCCAATGCCACAGGATATCCAATCGTTCCAATAATCGACTAAACATAATCAAACCCGGATGCGTACAAGGGCAAGGTCTGAATTTGTTTTATTCTTTCCTTATCTACATCATGAAAAGAGGCCATAACATAAACATCCGAATCCTTAACAAAAGGATGCAATAATCCGGGGTCAACGGCCGCTTGAATTCGTTCTCGAATTGGGCAAGTTGCACCCATCCAATACATTGCGGAACGCATGCCTGTTTTGACCAAAACATCTTCAACAAGCCTG
The DNA here is from genome assembly GCA_009926245.1 of Sphingobacteriia bacterium. Taxonomy (GTDB): domain Bacteria; phylum Bacteroidota; class Bacteroidia; order UBA7662; family UBA7662; genus SYHX01. The sequence goes on from RFPG01000030.1 coordinate 3,968, forward strand.
CCCCATTCCTTTTCGAATCCTGGTCGGATATAAATACCCTCCAAGGCCAAAAATTCAAATTTATTTGGATTAAAAATGCGATTTAGCAACGGGATTTGAGGTAATATTTTGAGTAAGAACTTCCCCGACCAGCCTGCCATACGATTAACCACCCAATGGGCACGATGGTATTGAAGACCGGCGACAATTTGACCTTTGATACGCAATACGTAATACTGATCATGCAAGAAAATGGAATCAAATTGAACCAATGCATGTTCGCGGTACTGGGTCCCTAGCAAAGCAAGTACTTCCTCGCGTTGCGCCGGCGTTGTCACTTGCTCGACCCCCTCCATGGACCTGGGGAAAAATCGACTGAACCCGTTGGTGGTAGCGGTCCATGTATGCTGATAACCTGCGCTTTGGACTGTTTTGAAAGAGGGTTTGTTACCCCGCTCCACGCAGGCAAAAAAGACCGTAGGGGCATGAACGTCTTCCCTCACCAATTCCATGACTCGAATACCGTATTTTTTGATAAGCCCCTGCCCTCTGATTTTGGGGGAGGAGGCAAAATACCTTACATAATAACAATTAAGATAAGATGCAGCTATCCCAACCTTGGTATGACAAAAAACGGCCGTCGCTAAGATTTGATCACCTGAATGAATCGCCATGAGGACTGGGCGATGTATATGGCGGCTGTGTTCCTTGGTGTTCTTGTTTTCGTAAACCGCGCCTTCGCTGCCCCATGCTATTTCATCCAAGAAGGCAAGCGCCTCAGCGGGTATACCTTCGTGCCGCAATATGCGGTACGAGTCTTCCTCCAAAAGAACAACAGGGTTCATGATACAGATTTCTTAAGCAAGCCCTGGGCCTCCAACTCGTAACACGATTGGATCAACTGCTCCTCCAATCTTTCCAAAACATCCGGCGTATGGGATGGTGAAAGAAAACAATTACGACCCTCCCATACATAAACCCCGTTGAGCAAAAGTTGATAATAAAGCAGACTGGACTTACCAGGGGTGGTAAACCGAAATAAGGACCCAAAATGATGAACCGATAGAGGATATTTGTTTTGATCAAAAAATTTCTGGAATCGGTCGCATAAGGCAGCCGTTGTTTGATTCAGTTCATGCAAAATTTGGCCCTTGGAATTTCGAAGAATTTCAAGAACCTTGAGGGACGAGGCCATCGCCAAGGGATGATGACAAAAGGTACCTGCGACAAAAGTGGCTTTGACCACCGGAACCGAATCATCCCCGTACTGCCAAAATCCACCATCGGTGGCATCTAGAAAACGAGCCTTGCCTGCCACCAACCCCAAGGGCAAGCCACCCCCTATGACCTTCCCGTACGTTACGATATCGGCTTTGACCCCAAAATATTCCTGACTTCCTCCCAAGCCGATGCGAAACCCGGTGATAACCTCGTCAAAAACCAAGGCGATATTCTTTTCTTCCGTAATCTTTCGAAGTTCATGCAAATAAGCCCGAGGTTGCAAACCGGGATTACGGCTTTGAACTGGTTCCGTTAAGACAGCTGCAATATGATCCGAATTTTTACGAATAAACTCCAAGCTTTCCTCGGATCCGTATTCCAATAGATAGGATTCGTTGAGAATACCTTGGGTAACCCCCGGAACCATTTCTTTGGCCACTCCGCTATGGGGATCGTTTTTGAGCGATAACAAAGAATCAAAGGTCCCGTGATAGGATCCTTTGAAGAAAACAATGTACTTTTTCTGAGTAATAGCCTTGGCTAACCTCAGAGCCACCATGACGGCTTCGGTTCCTGAATTAAAAAAAGCCACCCGCTCGACTCCGGTGGCTTGAACAATTTCTTGGGCTAATGGACCCGCCAAAGGAGAAATAGGGCCTACAGACCAGGATTGACTTAACTGATCCTGAATTGCCTGACGTATCGGTTCATAATTATGCCCAAAAAGCAAGGAACCAAAGCCCATGGTAAGATCAATATACTTATTTTGATCCAAATCGTGGACATAAGGCCCGACCGCCTTATCACAAACGAGGGTGTAGATGCCTTCCTTGAATTCCTTGCTAAATCCAGCGGCATTTCGGTTGAGGGCTAGACTAGAACGGAAGGCCTGCGTATGGGCCTTGGTGAGCCGATTCTTGTCTGTTAGTTGTTGCAGCATAATCAAAGCTACAAGCTATGATTATCACTTTTTATCGGTTAACTTTCTTGTTCAGGGCTGTACAACGGCAATTCGTTGAGTCCGCTGGCTAGGTTTTCGGATTCCGGGAGCACACCGCGTTCCCGCAGACCCTTCTCAATTTTCTTGTGTTGGGTACTCAAAGTGCCTAATCCAATTTCTTTGGTGGTCCGTTCTTGGGGGGGGTTGAGCCGGACTGATTTTTCGATTTCGGCGACTTCTTTGCGCATTTCCTCGGGCAATCGGTTTTCGGTTTCGGCCGCCAAACTCAGGGATTCGTTCGCAAAAAACTGATCCACCTGAAGGCGACGTTTGGTCAAATGTGCAAATCGTCCTAGAATAACAAAAATATTCCTTCGGTCCTCGGGGCTGATTTCTTTGACATTCAAGTATTCATCGACCTTCATCAGGCTAAGAATGACCGGCTCCAAGGCCTCCACCGGTATCACATAAACCGTGTAATCGACGAAACGAAAGACGGTCTGATGCAAGGATTCAAGGGTGTTGGAGGGTACGACAAAATACAATTGGCCAAAGACCCCTTCTTGTTTGGTGTACTTGACGGCGGCTTCGGCCTGGGTTTTGAGGTAGGTCCCAAAATTGGCCAAATCCTCCCCTCCGGGACTCTTGGCATCCAAAACCACGTATTGTTCACAAATCAACAGGACATTATCCGGTTCACCCTTGAGAGGAAATTTGTCCACCACGGGAACGCTATGCTTTTCGGCAATTTGACGGATTTTGTTACGGGCGTTTTCCTGATGGGTTTGCCAGGTTTGGCGAAGGCGTTGTTGTTTTCGTTCAAGTTCTTCTTGGCGGGCTTGGTGCTCCTGCAGGCGTTCTTCGGCGATGCGCTCCTTGAGCTGGGACAAGGAAGTGAGGTTGGTTTGGAGCTCGACCCTCCGTTGATTGTCAACTTGGGTCAAGGCGGCAAGTTCCGAACCCAATCGCTGAACATCGCGACGAGCGGACATCAGGTCGGCATTCAAGAGGTCTTTGTCCCTTTGGAGATCGACGGCCCTGGCCTCGGCCATTCCCGATTGTTGACGGGCCTGCAGGAGTTCCCCCTGCAGAGTCTGCAAGGCCTGGTTGTGCTGAGCCGTTGAGGCCTGCATTGCTTCCCATTCAGCGTTGGCTTCCAGCAGCATACGCCTTATTCGATCCCATCCAAAGAGCCGTCCCCACCAGCCCAAGCTTTGCAGTTCCTGCAGCAATTGTCGCATCGTTCCCATAACCAAATTTAGGTTACTCCTTCTGATAAATTCCTAGAATTCTAACGCTGTCGAACAAATTGCCTAGCGCGATGCACGGCATTGCCGCGGATATCCAAATAAAATAAGTTAATGTCCCCGGTATGGTAATTGGGAGATCGGTACAAAAACGAACCCCAAAAACGGGGCTTGGTCACCCATACCATCCCGCCCACCACTTGGGCATCGCAGATACCGGGGTATTTTTTGCTAAATGGCCGTAGAACCGCCCCGCGATGACGTTCCCTGGGAACCAGCGGCCCTTCCGCAATGCAGGTATCGGGGGCCGGGAAGGGGGTGGCTACTTCCCAGCTAATGGGATTGACGGCCACCGCTTTGGCCAAGGTCTTTTCAAAATAGGGAGGCTTGTAACCGCGCAAATAAGTGCTCCAACTCACAAAACAGCCCACGGAATTGGAGTCTACACAAACCGGTAAACCCGCCAAGGAATCCGCCGGTATGGCCATCCCCGGCAAATAAGCCACCACCAATCGTTGCTGCAAAGGAGTTCCTATAATCTTGTGTTTTAACAATCTTGCTGCGTGCAATGTTCCCTGGGAATGACCAGCTACGATAAAGGGTCTCCCTTGGTTGTAGTTCTTCAAAAAATAATCAAAGGCCGCCTCGACATCGCTGTAAGCAATACCCAGGGACCTTTCTTTATCGTCCAAATTCTTGGTTAAAAAAACAGAGTAGTGGGCTTGACGATACCGAGGGGCATAGATTTTGCCTGCCCCATTAAAAGCCGAAGCCTGGTACAAGGTCGGCAATCGGTCAATTTCTCGGTTCAGGCGATGATCGCGCAAATCCTGGTTCCAGCGGTAAACGGTGCGGGGTTTGGTGGAGTACAACGTGGGATGCACATAGAAGACATCCACCGAGGCGCTGTCCTGGGCATCGCGCAAACCGGGCGGTGTGCGGTCGGCCCGATCCCTGCGACCGGGCAAGGCGGCCCAATTCCGCTCGTCCTGATAATCAGGGGCTGGAGGAATGGGGCTCTCCTCAAAGCGAGTTGGGATGCAGTAAAACTGCCCTTTGGCCTCCTCGGTCTGGATAAGCCCCCAAAGCAAAGCTATCCAATAGGTAATATTCATAAGTTTCAAGGCTTGGGGCATGGGTTCACCGGGATCGAAAGGGTTGGAGCGAGGGAATTATCGTTTGGGCAAAGGTGGGGTGGCCGGAGGGGCCATGTAGAGCAAGCCTTTTTCGGCAGGCTGCCCGTACAATTCGGGGTGAAGGTAACGACCACGCTCCTGCGGTGCTTTGATTGGTTCGGGATCGATAGGATGAGCACGAGCGTAGCGATCGTTGCGGATACCCGATACCTGCCAGCTGATTTCGGTATGGGGCACTTCGCTTTGGATAACAAACCGATTGTGGGCGATTTTGGATGCGACTCGAACGCGGGTAAAGCCATCCCCACCCACAGGGGTCAATTGATAACGAAAATCACGATTCTCGGCACAAAAATACGAGGGCAGTTCAACCGTGGCCATCCCGGCATGGTCTGTTACAACATTTCCGTTGTAAAGATTCATCATATCCGGGCTTTCGACAAAACTATGCACAAGAAATTTGTTATCCGGATCCACCGGATGATCAATCCGAAAGGTACCGGCGGCTTTGGAAAGCGTACCCCCCACGCTAAGATTCCCAACATTGATGGCCGTGGAGGCATTATACCACCCGTGTGCCGTACCATAGGGCTGGAAATAGGCTGCGGCCAACGATGAAGTTCCACCCACCATGTGAATAGCGGTACCGCTGTCGTTCCCACTTAACAAGGTTGAATACGCCGAATTTCCGTACAAGTAACCTGCAGGTCCGTTGGGATTGGTAGCCGCCAAGGTTGCATAGGGCCCTGTGCTATAACCCAAAAGGGCATTGCTGTAAGGCGCATAGGTATAGATGGTTGCGTTCGCAAAGCTATCCGCTGCAAAAACAGCTGCCGGGGCATTCCCAAAATTCTCGGCATACAATGTGCTGTACGTATCGCTGTTGTTTTGCAAAAAGGCAGCATTCTGTCGGGTGCTGTAGGCACTCATGGCCACCGAGTCTCCAAACACATAAAGTTTGGTATTGGCAGGCGCCACCGATCCGATACCTACATTGGTCCCATCATGATACAAGTTTCGGGACCCTGACACCCATACCGAACCGTTCCAATAAGGGGTATTGCCCAGGGCATTGCCCCGATCCAAATAGCGTACTTTGTCGGCGACCAAAGCATAGGGTACCGACAACATGGGCGTGGTCCCCAGAAGGGAATAATTTGTGCCACCACTCAAATCCACCTCGGTGCGTACAAAATGCGAGGCGGTCCCCCAATCCACCCCGACCATGGTACCTATGACCGCTTGACCGCCTCCCAAATCAACCGTCAAGAGCCCGTGGGCGTTGGTGCTGGGTGCGGGTTGAAAAACCTCTTGGTACATAACGGTTCCGTTCACCGAATCCCGAACAATGCTCAAACGAAGGCCCACCGTGCTCTGGGAAACAAGGCCCCCCGATGCGGTTCGAACGACGGCCTGGTAGGTCATTTTGGGAGCGACCTGTGCTCCGACAGGCCGAACACCCTCAGCAAGAATCCATAACAAAAAAAAGGTCAAGCCTTTGGCAAAGACGGTTTCTTTGGCGTGAAATGTCCAAAAAAAGAGGATAGACCGAAATATTTGAATCAAGGAAGTACAAGTGCTCATCTTATCATGAAATTTGAATTGGTGTAAAATTCCCACCATGAAGAACGACCACGACCCCATGCTTCAAAATTTAATCCAGGCCTACCGGGAGGTTTTGGATTTAACGGACTCACTGGATGACCGCACCTACGCCTCGCCTCCATTGGAAGGCAAATGGAGTCCGGCCCAGCACTTGGTTCATTTGATTCGTTCCTTGGGGATCGTGGTTTGGGTCACTTCCTGGCCCTATTCCCTGCAACGATTGGTTTGGGGAAGGGCCAACCGCCCCTCCAGGTCCTACGATGAACTGGTCCAGCGGTACCAAGCCCGGCTGGCAGGAATCAAAGCCAAATCCCCGGCCTTTTTTGCGCCCCCTGCCCAATCAGCAACCCAACGACACCGCATCAACAAGCGGCTATTGGCCCTCACCGAGCGCTACGTCAACCAATTACAATCTTGCCCAGCCGACTATCTGGAGAGCCAGATACTCCCCCATCCTGCCCTGGGCAAGGTCACCGTCCGCGAAATGGCCCTGTTCAGCACCTACCACGGTCGCCTTCACATGGGCCTTATCCAAAGGGACCTCAACGCAGCCAAAGGCAATGCAAACTAAATGAACGGCGCCGTTTAGCGCCCACCATTCAGGCTGCTAGATAGGTAGGCCGACTTTGCGGTAAACAAAGTGCAGCAGCCAGGCCGGACCCACCAAGAGGAATTGGAGGTCTTTGAGAAAGGATGGCTTTTTGCCTTCGATCTTGTGCCCTACAAATTGCCCAACCCAAGCTGCTGCAAAGAGTCCAACGTGGATTTGCCATGCGAATGAACCCGCGACCTGCTCCAAAGCCATAATACCCCAAGCCATGGCCAGGCTAAGCAGCAGCATGCCCACAAAAAGAGTCCCCGAAAGGCGCAGATAATACAAGGAAGCAGCTCCCAAGAAAACCATGCCCAGCGTCAAGGGGCCGTACAACGTGACCGTCCATAGTAAACCCAGGAGGCTGAACATGATGGTGGGAACGCAGATCCAGTGTATCCACTTGTTGGTAGGATTCTTGTGGCTTTCCCCGTATTCTTCCAGGAGAAGATCGATGGTGCGCATGGTTTGGATAGATTAAAAGATTGGGCCAAGTCTTTACGAATTTAACCCGACTTTTGCTTTGTTGTCTCCTCTTCGAAGAGTGCACCAGATCCCCCCAAAACAAAAAGCCCCGGTATGAGGCGGGGCTTTTTGAAGGCTAAGAG
>RFPG01000291.1 GCA_009926245.1 Sphingobacteriia bacterium
GTTTTTGGACCCGGTCCGAGGTTATACCTACCTGGCCGATGTGGAACCGGTGGGTGAAAAGGATGTGGCCGTGGTTCTGCGCATTGGTTCTCAGCGTCGATCCTATTGGTTGATCCAACAATAACCGTGGTAAACCCGTCCACGAACCGTCCCCAGGACCTGCTCCTCCAAATCAAGGGCTTGCATTTGGGTCTCCACGACGGTCCGGATTTGGTGAACGACATCCATTTGGATTTGTACAGAGGAGATGCCCTGGGTTTGGCGGGAGAATCGGGATCGGGAAAGTCCTTGACCGCCTTGGCCGTCATGGGCTTGTTGGACCGCAGGCAATGGCGGGTCCGCGCTGACCAACTCCTTTGGTGGCCTCCCGACCAAGGAACGACCCCGTCGGAGCCCGTTAATCTTTTGACCTGCTCTCCAACGGAGGTCCGAGGTCTTCGCGGCACCTCGATGGCCATGATTTTTCAGGAACCGTTAACGGCCCTCAACCCGGTGATGCGATGCGGAGAACAATTGGAAGAATGCTTTCGCCAGTCTTTCCCCGCAATGAAGCAGGCGTCTCGCCAAAAAGCCATGCGCGATGCTTTGGCCGAAGTTCAGCTGAACGATGTGTCGCGAATGTTGAACGCCTATCCTCATCAGTTAAGCGGTGGTCAAAGGCAGCGGTGGATGATTGCGATGGCCTTGGCGGGAAATCCCTCCTTGTTGATTGCGGATGAACCCACAACAGCCCTTGACGTGGAGGTTCAGGCGGGTTTGGTTTTGTTGTTACGAGATTTGCAGCGACAACGATCCCTCAGTCTGTGGTTCATTAGCCACGATCTGCCCTTGATGAGCGGCTTGGTCGATCGTGCGGCGCTGATGCACCGCGGGCGCTTGGTGGAGCAGGGACCCTGCCCGCAGGTGTGGAATTCCTCGGAATACCCTCGCTTTGCCGCTTTGCTAAGGGCCAAACCCCACGGCATTCCCGATTCTCCATCCATGGCGACATCCCCGGCGGCCCCCGTTTTGGTGGCCAAAGATCTTTGTTGGACCACAACCACCGGTTTGAAAGCAGTGAATCAAGTGTCTTTTCAATTGGAGGCCGGGGAAACCTTGGGCGTGGTCGGGGGTTCCGGATCTGGCAAAAGCAGTTTGGCCAGGATCCTAAGCGGTTTGTTGCAACCAAGCAGCGGGGAACTTACCTACAACCAACAACCCTTGTGGACCGGAGGTCGCTATACCGACGATCCGCAAATTCGTTTGGGCATCCAAATGGTCTTCCAAGACCCTTTTAGCAGCCTGAATCCGGCTCACTCTATTCAGAAAATGTTATGCATGGCCTTGCAACAGCGGTACCCCGAGCTCCCCGCTTCTGAATTGCTGCGCAGGGCAGGGGATTGGCTGCAAAGGGTCCAAATGGATCCAGAAAAGGCGCTTCGACGCAGGCCGGCTGCCTTTTCGGGTGGGCAGCGTCAGCGTTTGGTTTTGGCCCGTGCCCTTTGCATGCAGCCTAGGGTCTTGATTTGCGACGAATCGGTCGCCGCCTTGGATGGGACGGTTCAATCCGAAATTCTGGACCTTCTCCGAACCCTTCAGGCGGAACTCGGATTTTCCATGATTTTTATTACCCACGATTTGTCGGTAGCGGCCCATCTTTGCCATCGATTGATGGTTTTGCATCAGGGTTCGGTCTGTGAATACGGATCCACCGGCCCGGTTCTTCGTCACCCCCAAGCCTCTTATACCCAACGCCTCCTCCAATCCATTCCTCGTGTCCAAATCCACTAAGCGCCTCACCCTTCGTCAACAAGTCAACCAGACCGCGGACCAGGTGTTGGGGTGGTTTCGAAAGCAATCCGGTGCACAGCCCATTTCCGAAACCGCGGTGGCCAAAGCCCTGGGCATGAAGGATCCCTTGGACCTGACCCTCTTGGGTCAAGCCTTGGATAAATTGTGTTCCCAAAAAGTATTGGTCAAAGGTCCCAACCTGACCTATCAACTCAAGGCCGCCAAAACAGCCCCATCCCAAGCGGTGGATGGAATCATGGCACGCATCGAATTCACCCACGGTGGACTGGCCTTTGCCCGTTCCTTGGAAGGGGACGAAGACTGGCCGGTACCCGCCGAGCACCAAAACCGGGCATTGCACGGGGATACCGTACGTATTGTGTTACTTCCTAGCTGGAGCAACGACCGAAGGCGCCGAAC
>RFPG01000292.1 GCA_009926245.1 Sphingobacteriia bacterium
TTCACCTGAGTCAAGGATGCACCCTGAGGAGCGATAGCGATCTGGGCCTCCACATCGTGGTTGGTAGGAGTACAAGTCGCGGTCGATTGAGAAACCGAAAGAATTCGAGGAGAAAGCGGATTCCAAATTTTGAAATTGTCGATATCGAAATAAACATCAATACCGCTGGTCTGTCTGAATTCAATGCGGACATAAATCGATTGTCCAACAAACGAAGCCAAGGATACCGTGCGCGTGCGATAGTTCGTGTCAGGAATGTGGTTTCCAGCATGGATGGTATCCACCAATTGGTACGACTGACCACAGGTATTCGAAACAAATACTTTGATGGTATCACCAGCACCTAGGTTCGATGGAATCCCCGGCCATACCCAGCCAGACCAGTCGGTGATCTTATAATCAAATTCCAAATTATGACCTGCTTGCAGAGGCCCTACCAATTTGGTGTTAAGATTAGCGACCAATGTAGAGTACACATTATAACGCAGGTTGCCACTCTGACCAACTCCTGTTGCAGAGGCAAACATATTTGTAGCCGGGCTTGGCTGCAAGAAGGTTGGGAAACCGCTGTTCAAGTTAGCGATAATAGGAACCATGTTGGGGAAGGTGTTTACCACCGTGATGTTGCGACCATCGTTCACTGGGAAGGCGTCGTTGGAGAGGGCCGTAGAACCGCGCACGACATAAGATCCAGGAAGGGAAAGGTCAGCACGGGTTGCAAACGTAAATTGAACGGTATCACCAGGATTCACAGTGCCCACGTAGGTTTCAACAACGGGGGTCGCACCGTTCACCGAATAAGAAACAGGGAAATTGCTCTGCGAGGCCGAACCAAAGTTGGACAAGCGAACCGATACCTGTTCTTGCGTGCCAAGTACGCAACCAGAAACCGGTGCCGTCACAGCAATCACGCCCATATCAACGGCGGGTGGCAAGTCAATGCTTATATCATCAACGCCCAAACCTTCGTATTGAACAGAACCATCGGAATAGTAAGCAATGCGCAAAAGGACACTGGGTTGGAAATTAAGAGCCGCCAAACTGTGACGAGCATTGACCCAACCGCCCGATGTGGGAGGATTGGACGTTGCCGTATTACCCGTCCAAACAGTCCGGCCAGTTGCAGGACCAAAGGTCAAAGTATCGTTGTACCAGTTAAACAAGCCAGAGGAACCGTTCCCTAGAACAGTCCAGGTATTTCCGCCATCAAGACTGTATTGAACTTGACCACCGTCCCATCCCGCCTCACCATGCCACCAAACCTTCATGTTCAGAACCGCATTGAATACACTTGCAAAGCTCAAACAGGGGGATTGGATATAACTAGCTTCGTTGGCGTTGTAATTACCCGCCAGGTTGGTTACCCAAGAGGCAACTCCGCCGCCAGCAGCATTAATCACGGTACCGGTTGGGGCTCCTAGTGCCCATGATGAATTAGCTCCACCGGTAGTCCACCCTGCTGGTCCGTTCTCAAAATCTTGTGAGTATGGGAATTGGCTCACCAGTAAGTAAGAAGTCACCAAACGGTTGGCTCCATCATTGGCTGGATCTCCATCGGAAGGAGAAGCTGTAGCAGCTGCGATATTGTATGGACCTGCAACGGCAAGGTTCGCAGTGGTTGCAAACGAATAGGTCAACGTATCACCTGGGTTAACCGGACCTGGAATCACTTCGTTAATGGCGTTACCACCGTTAATCGAATAGAAAACAGGAATGTTGGACTGAGCCGCTGTTCCAAAATTCCGTACCCGTACACTAACTACGGAGGACGCGCTTAGACCACAACCATCGTTGGGAGATGTAATGGCTACGACACCCATATCGACAGCAGGAGGTTGAACAATTTGGAAATTGTCGACATCAAAATCAACATCCAATCCGCTCTGCTGACGGAAGTTAAGGCGAACCTTCACAAAGCCACCTACCATGGAGGATGGTACTGGAACGGTATAGCGAGCGAAAGCGTTACTACTAACATGATTGGCCGAAGTAATGAAATCAACCAAAGTATAAGAAATACCACAATCACCCGACATGAAAATCTTGATGGTATCTCCTGCACCCATAGGAACAGCCGTTCCAGGCCAAGAGGATGGCCAATCGGTGATCTTGTATTCAAACCTGAAGGCATCCCCTTGAGAAACAGGGCCTACCAAGGGGCCATCTAGGTCAGCAGTAAGTGTTGAATAT
>RFPG01000293.1 GCA_009926245.1 Sphingobacteriia bacterium
CGTTTGGGTTGGAACAAAGCGGACCCCGGGAACCCAACGGTCCAGGACAGACCTACCCTGACCGATGGATTTGGCTGGTTGCGCTTGGAAAGCCCCCTGGGTCGTCGTAAGGCTGGCCGCTCCCCCTGGAAAGGAAGCCTCCAAGCTTGGTACACCGGTTCGGATTACCGCTCTGCGGCGGCCCAGACCAAACGAATCAATGCCACCCGTAGCCCGATGGCCTTCAAACGCTTGGAAAGCATGAATGTGTTACGACCCATGTCTCTCAACGATTTGTACCGGGATGCCTCCCTTTACCAAACCCAGGTGGTCGCTGGTCTCATGGAATACGATCCGGGCTACGGCAATGCCTTGCCTTATGGACTGGCCACCCCCAACCGTCAGGGATTGGGTTTGAACCTAGCCACAACGGTTGACAGCACCTCCCCATGGAATCAATCCTTGGAGGTCCAGGTGATGACCGATGTCAAGGGGCAAGGTGTTCGCAATCGCCGGGTTTTTTGGTTGGCCGATTGGCGCAACGAGTGGAGGCTGCATCGCCTGCTCAACTTACGCAAGGCCTGGTCCTTGTCCACCTTGGTCCGCATGGAGCAAACCACCCGGCCCGATGCCACCGGGGATGCGATCCGCTCAGAAGTTGCGTTGAACAACCTGCAGGCTTCGTTTCAGACCCGTTGGGAATTGGGTGCTTCCTGGTCGGTTTTTGCGGAGTGGCAGCTTTACAAAAGCTTGGGACACGATTATTACGCCGTTCGCAATGCCTATTCCGAAGTCGTGGATTATGCCAGGGCGGATTTGGACCGAAGCGAGCAGTGGATTGGAGCCGGATTGCAATACACCATGGGGGATCGCTTTGAAGCCCAGTTGTCCACGCAGCAATTTGTATGGCGCAACGGAACTTCTGCAATGCAGGCGCGTTATCCCTGGAACATAAGTCAACTCATGTTAATTATGAAACTATGAAGCCTTGTTGCCAAACCAATGCCCAATCCTCGGGGGTCTTTTTCGGGGGTTTTTCCCTCTGGAAACTCGTTGCGGTCGGTTTTCTCATGATGTTGGGAAGCTGTAGCAAGGATGCTGGGATTGAGGGTCCGACTCTCGTTGATTTGTTCGGTGATTTTCAGGTTTTGGAACCCGTCAAAGCCAGCCGTGATTCGGTGCGCTTTGGACAAGGGGAGACCGTCTACCTCCAAGGCCGCTTCAATAAACTCACCGACTGGCGAGTGGAAGTTCGCGGTTTATCCAGCGGAGCCCGCAAAATCATCAGCGGCAAATCCCGTTCCTTGGATGCAGTGAATTGTGTTTGGAACGGATCCACCACCTTGTTCCCTATGTTCAAAGCCGAAGAAACCGAGTTAAAGCTTTTTGTAGAGCAGGACTCCCTGCTATTTCAGCGTCGGATCAAGGTCTTGAGTGTTCGTCAACCCGTGGGATTGGTCTTGGCGGATTTTGAAAGCGGGATTCGCCCAGGTTGGCAATCCTTTGTGCAGAGTGGGGCCAATATGTCCTTTGTTATTCGCGCCAATCCATTGGCCGGGCAGGGCAACGCGTATTACGATATGGGTGGTCTTGTGAATTGGGATTGGTTGATTGGGATGCTGGAATTCCCGGCTTCGGCCTACCAGGCACCGCGTTTTCCCTTGGCCTCCAACCCGGAGCAGGTGTATTTCAATGCCTTGGTTTATTTGCCTGATTCGGTGAACAACGCCTTGTTGCTGATGCAATTTCGGGAAGACGATAACTTGGATGGTCAATTCAACCAGAGCAACGAGGATATGTACGCCCTCCAATGCGCGGCCTACACGGTGAACGGTGCCCAAACCCTCCAGCGAGGATGGAATTTGATTAGCGCTCGTTATTCGGATCTGGTAAGCTTGGTCAACGGACAACCCTCCACGCCGGCAGGGAACAACCGCTTGGAGCCGGATCGTCTTCAAAAGGTATCGGTCTTGATGTTGGCCAATCCTTCCTCGGGTTATTCGCAGCTTTATTTGGATTATGTGGTCTTTACCTCCAATGGACCGTTGCAGCCCTAAGCGGAAGGGTGCCCTGACAGGGGAGGTGCTGCATTGGGCTCTGACGCTGCCACTGGCGCTGCCACTGACGCTAGTTCTGACCCTGGCTTTGGCCTGGCCGCAGAACAGCCATGCCCAG
>RFPG01000294.1 GCA_009926245.1 Sphingobacteriia bacterium
ACCAAAATCAAGCCCATCAAAAAGAGGCCGGTCAAGGTATTGCGATCAAAGCTGGATTTAGTGGACACGCTGGGAATGGTTTTGGAGAGCTGCTTGAACAAAAGACACAAACAAAGGATGTGGACGATCCACGGTACTGGAATATTCGGGGTGAAATTGGGCCCCCACAAACCAAGGATGCCCGGGCAATTCGATCATTTCGACCAAGTCCAGGTCGGGGTTCACACCGCTCATACGTAGACCGGCTTCGGAAAGGCGGACCCTGAATTTGTTGTTCAGTTCGTAACGATGTCGATGCCTTTCGTGGATGGTCTTGGTTTTGCCGTAGGCTTTGGAAGCCAATGTCCCGGACTGGACGCGGCAGGGGTAGGATCCAAGCCGCATGGTACCTCCTTTGTTGGCAACACCCACCTGGCTGTTCATGAGGTCGATGACCGGGTAGCGGGTTTGAGGATTCATTTCGGTGGAATCGGCTCCTTTGAGCTTGGCGACATGGCGGGCAAATTCAACGGTTGCGCATTGCATACCCAGGCAGATGCCCAAAAACGGAAGCCCGGTCGTTCGGGCATAACGTATGGCTTGGATTTTGCCCTCCCAGCCGCGAACTCCAAAACCAGGCGCCACCAAAATGGCATCCAGGCCTTGCATGGTGGATTCAATGTTACCAGCTTCTAGTTTTTCGGAGTGAATCCACTCGATTTGAACACGGGTTTCGAGGGTTGCCCCGGCATGCCTCAAGGCCTCGACGATGGATAGGTAGGAGTCTTTGAGTTCCACGTACTTGCCCACCAAACCGATATGCACGCTCTGTTTGGGATGGTTGAGTCGGTGCACAAAAGCCTTCCAAGACGATAGATCGGCGCGGTGCGGGGGTCGTAATTTTAGTTTCTGGAGTACGAGGACATCCAATTTTTCGCGGGCCATCTTGAGGGGAACTTCGTAGATGCTGGGGGCGTCCAATGCCTCGATGACGGCATCCGGGGTCACATTGCAAAAAAGGGCCACCTTGCGGCGTATTTCGTTCGTGATAGGGTGTTCCGTGCGGCAAATCAGGACATCCGGTTGGACACCGATTTCCAATAACATCTTGACAGAGTGTTGGGTAGGCTTGGTCTTGAGTTCCCCGGCGGCCCGTAAGTAAGGGAGCAGGGTCAAGTGCAGGACCATGGACTGTCCTTCGCCTAATTCCAGGCGTAGTTGACGGATAGCCTCCATGTAGGGCAGGGATTCGATGTCTCCAACAGTTCCACCAATTTCGGTAATGATGACATCGTAGGTATTGTTTTGACCCAAGGTGAGAATTCGGGTTTTGATTTCGTCGGTGATGTGCGGAATGACTTGGACGGTTTTGCCCAGGTAATCCCCCCGTCGTTCTTTGTCGATGACGGTGCTGTAAATGCGACCGGTGGTGACGTTGTTGGCCTGTGTTGTTCGGATACCCAAAAAGCGTTCGTAATGACCCAAGTCCAGGTCCGTTTCGGCTCCGTCTTCTGTAACATAACACTCACCATGCTCGTAGGGGTTGAGCGTTCCGGGATCTACATTGATGTAAGGATCCAGTTTTTGGATGGTCACCCGAAGTCCCCGGGCTTGGAGCAATTTGGCGAGGGATGCGGCCAGGATACCCTTGCCCAAGGAAGAGGTTACACCGCCCGTAACGAATACATATTTGGCCACTATGGTCTGTTTACGGGATTCAAAGGTATGACTTTTTGAGGCCCCGTGGGCGTTCCTTCGATGGTTCCGGCCTTAGTCGGCCTTTTGGACGTACCAGCGGTTTTGTTCCCTGCGCAATATCCGTACCGGTGTTCCGGCTTCGATCCAACCATCCACTGCGTGGGCTTCTTCGATACGACCTTGGTAAAGAATTTTGCCCGCCGGTATCAGCCGGGTATGAGCGATGGCGCTGGGGTCCACGGGGCTGCCGGGGGTTACCTCCTCGGAGTCCTCTGGACTCTTCAATACCCATCGACGGAGCGGTCCGTGACTGAACAAGCGCTCTCCCCACAACAAAAAAGCGGTCCCCAAAGCCAACAGGGGAACAAGGACTGCCAATACAGCCGTTGCCAAGGCCGTACCCCCGGATCCGGACGGGGTCATCTCCAAACCCTTGTTGTCCAACATGGAGGTGACCAGGGCCAGA
>RFPG01000295.1 GCA_009926245.1 Sphingobacteriia bacterium
ACCCAAAGCGATGCACCTCGGTCCAGGGTGAATTCACCGAACAAACCGGGTACCCATTCCATCCGATGATCCATGCGACGGGAATTGGAGGCCCAATCCAGGGCCAGGGTATCCACCTGTTCATGGGTTCGATCGCCCATGAGATTCCAACCCACCCGGTAACGGTTCCGACTGCTTCCCAAAATATCCTGGTAAATCCCCTGAACATACCCGGATTCTTGACGACCGCTGTAGTTTCTCCACCCGTAGCGATTGGCCAAATCGGTCAAACCCATGCTCCATAACAATCCGAGCGAACGATAACGATGAGCCGGGAATACATAACCCAACTTACCAAAAACCTCGCCCTGATCCATTCGACTGCTCAAGCCGTAGACCCCGGGCTGTTCCACAGGACTTGAATCGTGGTTGTACCCCAGCTGTCCACCTTGGCGCTGATCTCGGACTCTGCGGATATTAATCTGAGCACTGAGGCCCTGTTGGTTATCATAAAAAAAGCGGGCCAGCCCGTTCGCCTGAAACCCGGTGGGTAAATCCAAAAAACCGTCCTTGTTAACATCCGGTGATCCATCCATTCGGTTCCCATGCAAGAGCCAAGCCGCCGTCCAATGACGGTGAAGTCGATGGGAAACAATGGCATTGACTTCGCTGCGCCCCATTTGGTTGAGGTACCCGTTCAAAACCAAGGGTTCTTCCAAATTCGGTTTTTTGAATTCCAAATTCACTTGACCACTCATTGCCTCAAAGCCGTTCACCACCGATCCCGGTCCCTGGGTCAATTGAATTTCATCGATCCAAGTCCCCGGAATCAACGAGAGACCTGTATGGGTTCCCAGACCCCGCAGGGTGGGCATGTTTTCGCGCAACATTTGGACATAGGAACCGGACAAACCCAGAAGTTGAATTTGCTTGACCCCGCTGGCCGCATCCGTGTAGGATACCTCCACCGATGGATTGGTTTCAAAACTTTCGGATAAATTGCAACAAGCTGCTTTGAACAGCTCGGCCTCCGTCAAGACCTTGGTGGAAAGGGCCTCCGCTCTTTGGATAAAGGACGATGCCCTTTCTTCGCTCACTTCCACCATGGCCAAACCGCTGGCTGGTTTGAGGATAACCCGGAGGGCTTTGGTGTCCCGAATGAACAAGGTATCGGGGGCCAATCCCAAATACCGAACCACCAAGCGCTTGGTCTGAGGAACCGTGGGAATCGCAAAAGACCCCAGAGGACCGGTCACGGTCCCAACCGATGTGGATTGCCAATAAACATGGGCCTGAACCAAGGGAACCAATTGCCCCTGGGCATTCTCTTCAAAAACCACCCCTCGAAGGGTGTCTTGGCCCAAGGCTGGAAAGGCTATCCAAGCCAACCCTGCCATCATCAACGACCTTAAGCCAACCCAGCCCCAATGCTTGAGGTAACTCAATGAGGCGAATGTTTTTCCCTGTACAAACAACAATCAGGCAACGATTGGTAAACGGCTGAATCTGCTTTAAAACGTTCGGTATCGTGACCAGCCGCTGCGACAAAACGTTGAACCTGGTCTTCCGAAATTTTGGATGGACGGTAAACCACCCAAGCTTCTTGTTTGGAACGGTCCCAACCCGCGGCCACGATGCCTTTTTGGTCCAGGGCCTCCAAAATGCGTTCTTCGCAAGCCCCGCAATTGCCGTAGACTTTGAATCGGTACTCCACCTTGGAGGCCGTCTGGGCCTGCAACGAAGGGGATAAGGCCATCCCCCCTAACCAAAACAAAAGACTCCAAAGGAAACGCTTCATCATGGACAAACTTAATCCAAAAGGACCCACCTTTGAACAATGCGCGTTCCGGTCCTCGGGTTGACCAACGACACCCAAATCGGGCCTTTCACCGTCCCTTGAGGCATGCTGAGCTCCCCTCCGCTAACGATTCCTGAATAATGAACTTGACCCAAGGCATTCATGATTTGAACCTGGATGGGGGCCGCATGATTCCAACGGAGTACCCAGAATGAGCCATCGAAGGCTTGTTGCAATCGAAGGGGAACTCCAAAGCCCTCTTCCTCTTGGATTCCGGAAACGGTGAACTTATTGATGATCCTTAGAACCGAAGTGCAGGTCGTATCAAACAGGGCGTAACTAATT
>RFPG01000296.1 GCA_009926245.1 Sphingobacteriia bacterium
CCAGACGCTGGGTCAGTAACGAATTCCATTCCATCATGGCCGCAAATTAAACATCTTCCTCCCTGCCGGAGGGAACTTGCTGGTCAATCGCATTGGCCACTTTGACCAAAATCTCAAAAGCCATTTCGGCCATCAGGTTTTCCTTGTCCAGGGTTGGATTGATTTCCACCATTTCAAAGCAACAAACTTTGGGGTTGCGAACCAGATTCTGAAGGAGTTTGCCTGCTTCGCGCTCGTTAATACCCCCGGCGACCGGCGTTCCCGTTCCCTGGCTCAGTTTGGAGTCCAGGCTATCGACATCAAACGAAATATAAATGACATCGCAGGCCGCCAGCGCGTTCAAGGCGTCCAAGGCGACACGCTCCACACCCTTGCGGCGTAATTCGGCTACGGTAAAGACCTTGACCTTGTTTTCGCGGATCAAAGCGGCTTCTTCGGTCTCCAAATCCCTCAAGGCAATGTAAACCAAGTCCTGGTAATGCAGCATGGGCGCTGACCCGGCCATTTGTTGCAAGGCATGCCAGCGTTTGACCGTGGCCGGTTCGGGCTCCCGAACCGCGCTCGCTCGGTTGTCTTCGCCCAATGCGAGGGCCAAGGGCATCCCGTGCAGATTGCCCGATGGCGTGGTCCACGGGGAATGAAGGTCGGCATGGGCATCGATCCATATCACACCGAGCCGTTGCCCCGGCCGCGCCTTGCGGATCCCCGCCAAGGTGCCGGCCGCTGTGCTGTGATCCCCCGCCAATACCAAGGGATAGGCCCCTTCTTCCATGCACCCTTGCACCGCATCCCTCACATTCTCCATCACCTCCCCCACCCCCTTGAGGTACCGGGCAAAGGGAGACCCTTCGGGGCCGTAGAGTAAATCGTTGCGGTGAGGGACCTCGGTCCTCGGCATTTTGTGAAAAAACCGGCTTGCAAAATCGTGGGCGGCTATTTTGACCGCATCCACGCCCAGGCTGGCTCCCCGGGTCCCTGCGCCCAGTTCCGATTTCACTTCAATGAGGTGCAAGCGGGATTGCATCCGTTGGGCAGGGTTTGGGATAAGGTTGAGGTTAAATCGGAATGAAGGGGGTGTAGGGGGGTCAGAAATCTTTAAATTTGCGCCCCTTCATCCCCAAAACGCCTCCACTTGCAAAGCTACGCAGAATTTTTGGACCTCAGTGTGGGTTTCCCCCAGGACGGTTGGAAATTGCTGGACGACGAATTGTACTTCCGCGATATCAATCTCATGGAACTGGCCGAAACCTTCGGCACCCCCTTGCGATTCACCTACCTCCCCGTGATTTCTCAAAAAATCCAGGAGGCCAAACGGCTCTTTGGTCAGGCCATGAAAGAACACCAGTACAAGGGAACCTACACGTATTGCTACTGCACCAAATCCTCGCATTTTCGACACATCCTCGAAGAGGCACTGGCCAACGATATCCACCTGGAAACCTCCTCGGCCTTTGATATACCTATTATTGAAGCACTGGAGCGCAAAGGATTGATCCAAAAGGATATCATGATCGTTTGCAACGGTTTCAAAAAGGAACTCTACAAGGAAAACATCGTGGATTTATTGCACGATGGTTTTCGGAATATCATCCCCGTCCTCGACAACAAAGAAGAATTCAATTACTACGACAACGAGGTTGAATCCGAAATGCAGTTGGGGATCCGTTTATCGGCCGAAGAAAAACCCGATTTCCCCTTTTATACCAGCCGGCTGGGCATACGGGCCGATGAGATTGTGGATTTTTACCAGCACAAAATCAAAGAGGACGGCCGGTTCAAGCTCAAGCTTTTGCATTTTTTTGTTTCCTCCGGATTCAACGACACCCCTCACTTCTGGAACGAACTCGAAAAATTGGTCCTGACCTACGCCAAATTGCGCAAGGTCTGTCCGGACCTGCACATGCTGGACATTGGCGGTGGTTTGCCCTTCAAGAATTCCTTGGAATTCAATTACGACTACACCTACATGGTGGGCGAAATTGTAGGACGGATCAAAACCATTTGCCAAGAAAACGGGGTGCCCGAGCCGGATTTGGTCACCGAATTTGGCTCTTATACCGTCGCCGAGGCCACGGGAATCATTTTCAAGGTTTTGGGGCGCAAACAGCAGAACGAT
>RFPG01000297.1 GCA_009926245.1 Sphingobacteriia bacterium
GTTGGTTTATCCCTCAGGTCAGGTAAACGGTCGGATTTTGAGACGACCTGGCATTGAGGACCGCAAAGGTACGAAACAAGGGGGTTATTCGCTGACGCAACCGATCGCAGGCAGGAATTTCTGTCTCCGCATGACCGGCCTCCACCAGCACCAAGTGACCACCTGCATCCAAAAAATGATGGTGCTTGAACTCTGAACTCAGGTACAGATCGGCACCGGCAGCCTGCGCAAGCGGCCACAAAGAGGCCCCAGCCCCCCCGCACAGGGCGATTCGGCGTATCCTACCGCCCTCAAGGGGCGTCTGCGATGGCCTGCTGTATCGAAGGGGGCAGCCCAGAAAATCTTTGATGCGTTGAAGGGCGGTTTGAAGAGGGATTTCTTGTTCCAAATCACCCACCAAGCCCATTCCGTAGCCGGAAACCTTCTGCTCCAGGGGATATAATTGGTAGGCCACCTCCTGGTAGGGATGGGCCTGGGTCATGGCCTCCAGGATGGCGGGGGTTTTCCAGGCTTCGAATACAAATTCCAAGCGCCATTCTTCGACCTCTTCCCGCTGACCCACCTGACCCAAAAAAGGCTGGGCCCCGTCCAGCGGTTTGAATGTTCCTCGCCCCAAAACCCCAAAACTGGCCTCGCCATAGTTCCCCAGATGCCCGGCACCTGCCTGGAACAGGGCTTCTCGAAAAGTCTCGGCATGATCGGCAGGGATGTAGACCACCAATTGCCGCAGGATCCCCTTCAACGGGTCCAAAACGCGGGTGTTCCGAAGGCCCAAAGCATCGGCCAAGGCCCCGCTCACCGTATCGGGCATGGCATCCGCGTTGGTATGGGCCGCATAGACCGCAAGACCGGCTTCCAAAACACGATGAACAAGGCGCTCCACCCGCCCGCTATTCCCAATCCGGGTGAGTGGATCAAAAAGCAAAGGGTGATGGGTGACCAAAAGATTGCAACCCTGTTCCAAGGCTTCTTCGATGAGTTCATCGCTGACATCCAATCCGACAAGGATTCCTGTCAAGGGTCGATCCGTGCGGCCGCATTGAAATCCGCAGCGATCGTACGATTGTTGCAGACCCGGTGGAAAAATTTGGTCCAAAATCCGGACCGCTTCGTCAATTAACATGGCTTCTTGAACCCGGATGGGTTGCTGCACTAAAGGTAATGTACTTTTGTCCAGCCATGTTATCGCTTCCCTCAGGCCCTTTGAACCGAACCTGGTTTCACCTCCTGGCCTGGCCCTTGTCATGGGTCTACGGGCTGATCATGTGGCTACGAAATTTGGCCTACGATCAGGGTTGGCTCAAGTCCACTTCCCCATCCATCCCGGTTGTTTGCATTGGCAACCTCAATGCAGGGGGTTCCGGCAAAACACCGCATACCGAAACCGTCGCCGCCTACCTCCACGAATCCTTGGGGCTCATCGCCATCCTTTCGAGGGGTTACGGTCGCCGGACCAAGGGTTTTCACCTGGCCGGTGAAGGCGATAACCCCGGGACCCTCGGCGATGAAGCTTACATGCTTTTCGCCAAATTACCCTTTGTCCCCCTGGCCGTTTGCGAAGACCGTTTGGAGGGCCTGCGACAATTGCAAGCCCGCTTTCCGAATCTCAAAGCTGTTGTTATGGACGATGGTTTTCAACACCGTCGTTTGAAACCGCATCTCAGTTTTGTCCTGAGCGATTACAGCAAGCCATTTTTTGAAGACCATCTTTTGCCATGGGGAACACTGCGCGAACCCTGGAAGGGATACCGCCGGGCTAATCTGGTTGTTTTTACCAAATGCCCCCCCACCCTACGCCTCTACGATCGCAAGTATTACAGCGGCAAAATCGCAGGCCTCAGCCCGGACAAAGTTCTTTACTCTTCGATCGAACATTTGGATCCCGTTTTCATGGAGCCTTTTGAGCAAAGGCCCCTTGAGTCCCAAGGCCATTACCTGTTGGTGACCGGGATTGCCAACCCTGATTTGTTAGGGAACCACCTGAATGACCAAGGCCTGATTTATAAACACTTGTGTTACGAAGATCATGTCGAATACACCCCCGAGCGCTTGGATGAAATTTTGGACGCCTTTCGAGACCTGCATGGACCCAACCGAGCA
>RFPG01000298.1 GCA_009926245.1 Sphingobacteriia bacterium
ACACCGCGCTCCCCGGCCACTGGCTTTCCAATTCGGCCTTTGGGTGTCGAAAACAAAGCACCGGACAGTTTGGGCTCTTGGCCCACCCCGTTGATGAAGGAGCCGAGGAAAGAAGCGCCCATCAAAGGCTGAACCATAGCACCTACGTTGGCGGCAGCGGCTTCCAGATTGGGATTTTGGCCCAATGCCTTGGTCCATTTGCTGGCCAGCATTTCTCCTTTTTTCTCTTTGCGAATACGGTATTCAAGATCCGTCTTGACCTCCTCGAGGGGCTTATAACCTTTCTCCAGGGCTTTGGTCAAGACAGCAACCACAAAACGATCCTCTGTTTCGAAGAGGGGGCTCAAATCACCGGGGGCCGCTTTGTAAGCCCAGCGGACGATATCGCGGGCGTTGTTGATGCCAGGAATAACCCGATCACTTACGCGGATATTTTCGGCGGTCTTTTTGGGCAAGCCCTTTTTGTCCACTGCTTTTTGAAAGTCATCGGCGTTTTTGAGCCCGGAGGCAAAGGCCGTGGCCTCGGCAAAACGGACCCGGAATGTTTCGGTCGAAGGGGAAATCCTCGCAGCCACCGGCGCCAACTTGACAACCGGCTTTTGGCCCTTCTGGTCGTTGATTTGAATCAGGTGGTATCCAAAATCAGAGCGAACCACCACCAGATCCCCACTACGACCCCCAAAACAGGCGTCGTTGAAGGGCTTCACCATCATGCCTTCGGCAAAATAGCCCAAATCACCGCCTTTGACGGCCGAGCCAGGGTCTGCCGAAAAAGTCGTCGCCAAGGTTCCAAAATCCGAACCGCTCCGTACCGCCTGCAGCAGGCTATCCGCCTGGGCTTTGACCGTTGAATCGGGGCGATTTTCGACTTTGAGAAGGATATGCCTGGCCTTCACCGAGTCCGGACGGCTAGTTTTTTGAGATAATTTGGTCAAAACGAAGGCTCCATTCTCGACATAGAGATCGGTCACCGTACCGACGGGAGAACCGGCCAAGGCCACCAAGGCGGGCTGGGTCAGGCTCGAAACAGGCGTAAAGCGATCATCGTAAGGCAAATCCGAGCGCAGCGATGCAAAAGCGCTATCATCGGTGCTGGCAACAAGGGCATCCCGTAGTTCCAAAAGGGTTTGACGAGCCTTGGCAGAGTCCTCGCTGGAGGCGGTTACTTCAAAACTCACATAATCCAGGGCCCTGATATCGTCCTTGAGCTTGAAAGTTGCTTTGAATTTTTCGTAGGCCTTTTGGTAGTCCTCATCGCTAAGCCGAATGGTGGAATCGACAATCGTGCTGTAATCCAGAAGGGCATAACGGCCTGTGGCGGCAATATTGGTTCCTTTGACGAACTCATCGGCAAAAAAATCAGGGATATACATGCCCTTGGCCACCAAATTGGCGTATTTGCGGGTTGTACGGTCCTTGAGAATGTAGTCTTCAAATGCCTTCCACTTTTTCTGCATATCGGCAGGCTGTTTGGAAAGGTTTTTGAGGAAATCAACCACCCGGGTCCGGTCAAATTGTCCGGTTTGGGGGTCGGTAAAGGCTTTTTGGATTTCGGGATGCAGGTTTTTACCCTGAACCATGTCGTACAATTCTTCCTCTCCGACCTCCAGGCCCAAATCCTTGTAGGTTTCACCCATGATCCGTTCCCTCAGCAATTCATTCCAGACCTGATCACGGAGGGAGGCCATGGTCGCCTCGTCAATCTGGGCGCTGTTGGTATTGGCTTTGTAATTCTCCACGTTCTCCTGCAACTTGGCATCAAAGAGGTTCAAACTGATTTTGTCTCCCTCAATTTCGCCCACATCCGTTGGGTTGCGTTGCGAGAAAAGACCGTTTCCGGTGAAAACGTCCATGGCCAAGAAGGAAACCAGGGCAAGACCAATGAGAGCGACCAGAAGACCCGCTTTGCTGCGTATAGTGGTAATAACCGACATCTTACAAAAATTAAGGGATGCAAAAATAAGCCTTTGGGCCTATTCTTCGGCATCCTTTCCGAGCCTGCGCAGGCTAATCAGATCAATTCGGGTTGTGCTCACCGCTTCGACCCGGACTTCGAGGCCTTCTTCGACCCAGGTACTCCCTGCCTC
>RFPG01000299.1 GCA_009926245.1 Sphingobacteriia bacterium
TGAGCGGGGAGGGCGGGGATGGACAAATGGGTGGCGATCGAATCAGCGAAGCCCTTCGAAAAGCCCGCCTCGACAAGAAAACCAAAGCGGTGGTTCTGCGTGTTAATTCTCCCGGCGGCTCGGCCTTGGCCTCGGATATCATTTGGCGTGAGACTCAACTGATTCGCCAAGCCGGCATTCCCTTGGTGGTCTCCATGGGAGGGGTTGCCGCATCGGGTGGTTATTATATCGCTGCCGCGGCCGATAGCATTTTTGCTTCTCCCAACACCATTACCGGTTCGATTGGGGTCTTTGGATTGGTCCCCTATGTCGGTGATTTCATGAAAAACAAATTAGGGATTACGGTGGATCGGGTCACCACCGGCCCCTACGCCGACATCATGAGTTTGTCCCGCCGCATGCGGCCCGATGAAAGAATGATCATCCAAGAAGGCGTGGACCAGGTTTACCAAGAATTTGTGAGCGTGGTTTCCAAGGGACGAGGGCTCAGCCCCGATTCGGTCCACAGCTTGGCCCAAGGTCGGGTTTATACCGGCAGGCAAGCCATGGCCCTCGGTTTGGTGGATCGTATGGGCGGTCTCAACGATGCCTTGGCCTGTGCGGCCCGCATGGCCAAATTGTCCTCCTATCGCCTGCGGGAATTACCCGAAGTCAAAGACCCGGTCGAAGAATTCATCGGACAATTATCGGGGGCCTACGCCGAACACCAAAGTCGCAGCGAATGGGGGCCTTTGTACCGTCCCTACCAACACGTGCGGCCCTGGATCCAAAACCGCGGAATTCAAGCGCGTTTAGAATTCGTTCCTCAACCGTTGCCCTAAGGCATTGACGGACCCCAACGAATTGGTTCATCGCCTTCGAACCCGGGGCGGCGCGCTTTGCCTGCTTCGGCTAAGTTCCATCGGTGATGTGGTGCTCTGCACCCCGGTTATACGTTGGTTGCAGCAGAAATTCCCCTTGGTCCGTTTGCATTTTGTTACCAAAAAAGGGATGGAGCCTTTGCTAGAGGCCAACAGCCGACTCCATGCTATCCATCTATGGGACAATAACGAGGAGGATTTGCTCCAAGAATTGGCCGAACAGTCCTTTGATGCTTGGATTGACCTCCATAACAATTGGCGAACCTTGCGCTGGTATCTGCGTTTGCGCATCAAGGGCCCGCCCCTGCCCCGATTGGCCTTGGCCAAAAACAACCTGGGCAAATGGTGGTTGGTCCAGACCAAAAAGCGACCCCTGCAGACCGTTCATACGGTCCAGAAATACGAAAAAATGCTCGCGTCTTGGGGCGTACGCGATGATGGTTTGGGGCTGGAACTCCCCTTGTCCCCCCACCCCGGTCCGTCCCTGCACGAAAGCCTGGGATGGGAATCCGGTCGGCCGATCCTGGCCCTGGCTCTGGGCGCCCAGCATCCCACCAAATGTTTGACGGAGGATCAACTCCTGTCGCTGTGCCGTACCCTGCCCGGTCCCCTTCTGCTCATGGGAGGGCCCACCGACCGGGAACGAGCCGAACGACTGCAGGCTCAGGCCGGGCGATCGGACCTGGCCCATCGCTGCGGGGAATGGGGGCTTCAAGAATCGGCCTGGGCCTTGTCCCAATGCGCTTGTTTGTTGACCCCGGATACCGGCTTGATGCATATAGCATCGGCACTGGGCATCAAAACCTTGGTTGTCTGGGGAAATACCGTACCGGAATTCGGCATGTATCCTTGGCTTGCTCAACCCGCACCCAACGCGCTTCGATGGGTGGGCAACACATCGACCGGTAGCCAAGCCCCGGATGCGGTCTTGAAGACCCTGCCTCATGCGGGACCTGAATATTTTGAAACGACGACACCCTGCAGGCCTTGCAGCAAACTAGGGCATCCCCAATGCCCACGGGGTCATTTTGAATGCATGCGATCCCAAGACCTGGACCTATTGGCCCAAAGGGCCCGCTTGGCCCTACCCTCGAAGGAACCATCGTCGCAACCCTGAAATCCGGCCAACACCTCCTCCCAACGCCCTCCCCAAAGCTTCCACCCAACCTCATGAACCCCAACCACTTTCCCTCGGCAACCGAACTCATCC
>RFPG01000300.1 GCA_009926245.1 Sphingobacteriia bacterium
CATCGGAATCTCCAATTCCTGGTTTTTGGACATTCGGTATTTGCGGCCCTTAATCTCGGAAAGCAAAGGAAACTCCCCCCCGTACACCTGATCGGCGACAATGAGACAGTTTTGGGAGGCAAGATGAACCCGAATTTGGTGAGTTCGACCGGTAACCGGTCTGCATTCGAGCAATGTAAAATGACGGAAATAGGCCAAGCTTTTGACATAGGTTAAGGCCGACTTCCCGTTGCGAAAATCAACCCGGACGCTGCCGTCTCGACCTTGACCCAAAGGCAGGTCAATTGCTTGGTTATCAAAGCGATGTATACCCCCTACCAAGGCATGATACACCTTGTTGACTTGGCGTTTCTCAAAGGCCATGGCCACTGAACGGTACGCATCCTCGGAGCCCGCAAAGAGCATGACGCCCGAGGTCTCCTTGTCCAAACGATGGCAAGGAGTCAGGGCGGGATTCCAAGCCCGCGCCATACGCAACAGGCTTGATTGACCGGGGGTTCTTTCGTCCAGGGTGGCAATCAAAGGGGGTTTGTTCACCGCCAACAGATCCCCTTCCTGCCACAAAACCAGGTCCTCAAAGGACGGTCTCTTCATGTCGCAAAGCTAAACCTCTCGACCTAGGTATGGGCCTTGTTCAACGTAAACCCAAAGGTGGACCCCATGCCCGAAGAAGACCGCACATGGATGGTCTGCCCGTGCACTTCGAGCATATGTTTGACAATGGCCAAGCCCAAGCCGGTTCCCCCTTCGGAACGAGAGCGGCCTTTGTCCACCCGATAGAAACGCTCAAAAAGTCGTGGCAAATGCTCGGGCTCGATCCCCATGCCGTTGTCCGAAATTTCAATCAAAAATTGTTGGCCCATATCAAAAACCCCGACTTGGGTCAGGCCTTGGTCGTTGCCGTAGTGAATCGAATTCGAAAGCAAATTGACCAGAACTTGTCGGATTTTTTTGCGGTCGGCACGGACCCCAAAGGGTGGTTCGCAACCTGCTTTGATTTCGATTTGGATCCCTCGTCCCCTCGCTTTGTGGTCAACCGAATCAAAAACATCCTGCAACAATTCATGCAAATCAAAATTTTCCCATTCCATCCGGACGGAACCCGACTCCAATTCACTAATGGTTAACAAATCTTTGACCAAGGCCTCCATCCGATCCGCTGAGCGAGCTGCCTTTTGGAGGAAACTGAGGTTGGTGGCCGGGTCATCCTTGGCCCCGTCCAAAAGCGTATGGATGTAGCCCTGAATATTAAAAATTGGGGTCTTGAGCTCGTGCGATACATTCCCAAGGAATTCCTTGCGGTAACGCTCCAATTTCTCCTGTTCCTCTCGTTTGAGATTTTGTTCCTTGCTCCAACGCGAGACGGCCTCGTCCACCGTTCCCAAGGGATCCGAAAGAAAACCTGCAGGGGATTCGCTCATCCAATTGGATTTGGTCAACTTGATGGCATGGAGAATCTGATGGACCTGGGCCAACAAAAAAAACTTCACCAGGTAAATGGATGCTACCAATGCAATTCCTCCTCCCACTGTACACAAAATCACAACCTCCAACCATCCCAAACCCAGCCACAGGGCCGCCCATGCCACAAAGACCGAAACGGCGGCGGATACGATACCCGCCACCTGAACTGGAGTCAGATTCTTCAAAGAAGCTCGAATTTATAACCTACGCCCTTGATGGTGCTAATGTAGGCATCGCCGAGCTTTTCGCGAAGTTTGCGAATGTGGACGTCGATGGTGCGGTTGATAACCACCACGTCGGATCCCCAGATTTGTTCCAAAATCTGATCCCTGGTAAAGACTTTCCCCGGTTTGGATGCCAGAAGAAAGAGCAATTCAAATTCTTTGCGGGCCAATGGAATGGTTAGCCCGGCCTTGGTAACCTGGTAGGCTTCCCGATCAATCACCAAGTCCCCCAACTGAATCCGATGATGCACTTCAAGGATGGAGTCGGATTGAGAGCGCCGAAGGATGGCTTCGATACGACTGAGCAAAGCCCGGGGCTTGATAGGCTTGGTCAAAAAATCATCGGCCCCGGCTTGGAACGAAAGCACTTCG
>RFPG01000004.1 GCA_009926245.1 Sphingobacteriia bacterium
AGCATCCCACCGTAAACGCCCAGGCCAATGCTGAAGGTGCGCAACGGAATGCGCAGCGCATAATTCAGGCGGACATTGGTGGATTTGTTGAAATACTCTTCGTCCTGAACAACCAAAAGCCCAAGCCCCCCTCTCAAAAACTCAACGGGAGCATGGATGCTAAAACAGGTGGTCCTGGGCGATGCATTCTCTGGGATGTTCACCCATTGGTACCGGCTGGCGACCATGGTACTGATCGCATTCCTGGACCCCGTGACACCTGGGTTGTAAAAGAAATCGTTGAACATGTACTGGTTCCACTTGGGTTCTTGCTGTGCAGAAACCGCTGTGGACCATAACTGGAACAGAAGCAATGCGGCAAATCCTTTGCCAAGTCGATTTCGTGCCATGGAATAACCCCGAAGAAACAACAGAAAAGGGAAATTCCCAACTATTTGTGGCCTTTTTTGATACTGGCCTCCAACGCCATGACCAGCGATGGGAATTCAGGGGAAGGAGCCGCGATATCCAATCGCAGACCCCGCTCCTGAACGGCCGCGTGGGTTTGCAGGCCCAAAGCAGCGATTTTGGTGGTGCCTTGAACGAAGTCCGGGAAATTCTCAAAAAGTGACTTGATCCCCATCGGGCTAAAGAAGCAGAGGACATCGTATTTGATGTCGGCTAGGTCGCTCAGATCACTGGCAACGGTCCGGAACATCACCGCTTTGGTGACTTTCAAGCCCGATTTCTGGGCCTCGGCGGTGAAGGTATCCTGAAGAATATCTGAACAAGGCATTAAATAGGCCGCTTCCTTGTGCTTGAGCATCTGAGGAAGGAGGTCCTCCAATCTTCCTTTACCAAAAGAAATTTTGCGCTTCCGCAATTGAGTGTACTTCTGAAGGTAAAGGCCGACCGCTTCAGAAATACAGTAATACCGGGTTTCGGGGTCGATCTCGCAGCGCATTTCCTCGCAAAGCCTGAAATAATGATCGATTGCATTGCGGCTATTAAAAACGATGCTAGGGAAATCCGTTAATACAAGACGGTTCTTGCGGAAATCCTTGGCCGGCACGCCAACCACCTCAATAAAGGGCCGAAAATCAACCTTGATATTGAATTTGGTCGCCAATTCGGCCAAAGGAGAGCGTTCCCCCGGTTCCGGCTTGGGCTGGGAAACAAGAATGCTCCGGATTTTGCCTTTGGGGTTTGGGGTTTCAGCCATGCAGGATAAAGTGGGCAAGAAGGGTCAATGGTAAAATTTCGAAGGTGCAAATATAAAAAATCAACAAAAGAAGGCGGTCTGTACCAAACTCATAAGCCATGCGGCCCTGACGCACCCACCGAAGAACAAGGCTCAGCAGGAGCAAAGCCCCAAATCCTTGGCTGGAATAGCTTTTCCAATGGGTATTCCCAAATGCCAAAACCAAGGCCCAAAGCAAAAACAACGGTACCCAGAGATGCGAAAGCACCCTGGACCCTTGGCGCATGGCGTGAACCATTTCTTCCCATTCCACCGCCCAACCAAGCAGCCGAAGCCAACCGTCAAAGACCCAGGCCAACATAATCAGGACCAAAAACCAAACCAACGGCACCAGGAAGGGGTAGGATGCTAAGGCATTCCCCCAAGCAGGGACCGGGGGTCCCCCCAGAATTTGGGTCAGTGTCAACCCAAGCCCCAAGGCCCATAATAGACCCCAACCCCAGCGTTGCCATTGACTCTCCGCATGCCGCGACCGGACGCTTTGCATAAAAATCCGGTAATTGACCAGCTGATGAAGTCGCGATGGGTAATAAGAGGGGTCTCTTCCGACCAAAATGGACAAGAGAATCCATAAAATCCACCAAACACTAAAAAACCAGGTCCCCGGAGCCGTCGAAGGGACTGCCGGATGGGGATGCAGCGACGCGGCCCCAACATTCGACCCCGCGCTAACCAAAAGCAACCAACAAAGCACCAAGAGCAACCGCACCAACATGACACAAAATTACCTTTGAAACACGATGGGAACGAAACGACTTTTGGTTTATCGTGCGTCGGCCGGATCGGGTAAAACCCACCAGCTGGTCACCACCTACCTGCGTTTGGTATTGGCATCGGCCGACCCCCTCGCCGTTCGCCAAACACTAGCCATCACCTTCACCCAAAAGGCAGCTCAGGAGATGAGGCATCGCATCCTCCAACAATTGCGCAAGATGGGAAGCCTGGACGAGGCCTTGGCCTACGAATCATCCGACCCGATCCGGGCTGAGTTGCTGGATGCCTTGCAATTGGAACCCGAGGAGCTGCGGGAACGTTCACGACGCCTGCACCGAACCATGCTCCACCGATACAGCGACACCGCTATCGGAACCATTGATTCCTTCATCAGCCAAATGGCACGTCCCTTTTACAGGGAATTGCGAAGCGGTCAGGATTTTGAAATTGAATTGGACCGGGACGCACTGATTGAGGAAGCCATCGAACCCTTTTTGGCTCAAGTGGGTCAAAAGGAGAACGAGGTTTCAACCTTGTTGCTGAAATTCTCCCAACATCTCAACAAAGACGAGAAAAGTTGGAATATCCGCCACTTGCTGGTCCGCTACGCTTCGTTCCTATTCCAAGACAGGGCCTACCCCTACCTGGAAACCCTCCAAAAAATTAAACCGGCGGATTACGCGGCTTTTTATGACCAACTTGCGGAAATTTTGGAGGAAAAATACCGAGAACAAAGGGAAGGCGCCAGCTCCTTGCTGGAGGACTTGGCCTTGGCGGGATACGGCGCGGACCAACTCTATTACGGGTCCAAGGGCTTGATCTATCACCTGGAAAAACACAGGCAGAACATCGCCCACAAGCTCCATGCCAATGTCGAAAAAGCGCTCAACGACCAAAACAAAGTTCTCAAGTCAGGGACCCATCCACCCGATTTTCAAAACTGGATTGAACGCCTTCGGATTTTTTTGAGCCAACAAAAAGCCGTTGCTCCCGATCTCGCCCTGATGCAAGCCGTCTTGGATCTCCGTTATGCGACCACCCTGCTAGGAACCCTGTACCAACATTTCACGGATTTTAGCAGAGCGAACGTCAAGATGCCTTTGAACTTTCTTTATTTTCAATTGGCTGATCTGGTCCAGCAAACCCATCCAGAATACCTCTGCGACCGGGTTGGGCATCGGTACCTGAACATGTTGGTGGATGAGTTTCAGGACACCAGTCTCTTGCAATGGCAATGCCTAGAACCCCTTATGGACAATGGATTAGCCTCAGGAGGCACCGCCATGGTGGTGGGCGATGTCAAGCAGTCCATTTACCGATGGAGGAACGGCGATGCCCGATTGTTGGCCTCCTTGCCTGCAACTCGCTGGGACGCTACCGCCTCCCGACTTTGGGCAGAATTGTACGAGGGAATTCCCTTGCAAACGAATTACCGTTCTCGTAACAATATACTGCATTTTAACAATTCTTTCTTTGGTTGGTGTCGTCAAAATTGGGAGGGCCTGATGGCCTCCACCTACCTTGAAGTCGAACAAGAACTCCCACAGGCCCCTGCAACCTGCCCGCCCTGGCAAGGCAGAACCCGGATATTGGCCTTTGATCCATCGGAACCCGAACGCAGCCTTGAAACCAATCGCGTTGAAGTATGTTACGAATTAATTCGGCACTACAGACAACAGGGTATCAAAGCATCGGATATCGCCATCCTCGTACGCACCAACCGGACCGGATCTGCGTTGGCCCAAGGCCTTATTCGCCGGGGCCAGGCCGTCGTATCCCCCGATAACCTGCTCTTGGGTCTCAACCCCCGGGTCCGCCTTATGGTGCATGCCTGGTTCTACCTCCATCAACCCGGCGATCCTGTGCATGCCGAAACCTTGCTTCGGGATCTGGACCTGGATGCCTACTTGCAGGATCCCACGAGAAATGCGAGGGAGGCCCTCTTAGAGAAATTTCCATCCCTGGTCATTTCGACCCTGCTCGACCTACCCCTGGCCGCCCAGATGCAGGAATTGGCCGTGGTGATGAATTTGACCCATCAACCAAGCCCCTTTGTGCAACGGCTCCTGGACGAATGGGTCAACCAATGCGCCAAAGGACCTCGAATTCAAGAATTGGAAGACTGGTGGCTCAACGTCGGTCACCAAATAAAAATCCAGTGGTCCGGCAACGAGGAAGCGGTCCAATTAATGACCGTGCACAGCGCCAAGGGTCTACAATTTGAGGTGGTATTGGTGGCAGAAATGGATCGTCGGAACAAAAAAGCCGTTCTGGCCCAGCAATGGATCTCCCAAATACCCGCCGCATCTTGGGGCATGGACGAAAAAGTTCCACCCGGGGTCGTTCCGGTACATTTAGTGGAAACATCCGCCCTCAAAAACGCCCCAAAAGACTTTGCAGATCTGGCCCAAAGCGAGGATGAACTCAACGATTTGGATTATATCAATATCCTGTATGTTGCCTTGACCCGGGCCAAAACCCATATGGAAATTCTCACCGAAAAATGGAATGGCAAAAAAGACGGTTTGTTTAGCCTTGGTAATATTTGGGGTGCCTACATCCAAGGCCAGGAACCCGATTCGGAAACATGGACCCGGACCGAACGTGATTCTGAATGGCCCGGTGAACCTGAAACCTGGAGCCTTCAACCCGCGACCACCATCCAACCTTCGTTGGGGTTGGAAAATTCTGAACCCAATAAATACATCTCCTTGGAAACGGAGCATGCGCCCAAGACTTTTTCAACCATGCGTGATGCCCTCAACCAAAATCTGCACTGGCCCGAAGTTCCAACCGAAGCCATCGAAGCAGGCGTCTATTTGCACCGACTCATGGCCAAAATTCAAGATCGCACAAAATCAGAAAGCATACTCCAAACCTGGGACCACGATGAAACCGTTGCTCCAGGCCTCCGTCAAAAAGTAAGTCAATGGGCCCGCAGTCTACTCCAAAGACCGGATTTGGAAGCCTTTTTTGACGGACATTCCACCGTACTGCGCGAGCACCCGGTCCTCTTGCAAGACGGCAGCAGCCTTCAACCTGATCTAATCCTCTTGGGTCAAGACGGAAGCGCCCGTGTTTTGGATTTCAAAACAGGACGACCCCGCCAAGAACACCGTGAACAGCTCGAACAATACCTGGACATCCTCCAACAAGCCGGTTACCCCAGCAGCGGATCCTTGGTTTATACCGAAGACGAATCCTAGCTAAACGATTAGCGAGCGAATGGCTCAAATTCAATGTTATAGAACATAAAGGCCCACTTATCCGCAGCCTCATCCAGAATCATGGACGTGGGTTTGCCGGCACCGTGACCAGCCTTGACATCAATGCGAATCAAAACGGGTGAAGGCCCGCTTTGCTTGCTCTGGAGTTCGGCGATGAATTTGTAAGAATGGGCCGGCACCACTCGGTCGTCGTGATCGGCGGTGGTCACCATGGTCGCCGGATAGGACGTTTTGGCCTTGACATTGTGGACCGGTGAATAACCCCGCAGGTATTGAAACATCGCCTCGGAATCGTCCGAACGACCGTAATCATAAGCCCAACCGGCACCGGCTGTAAAGGTGTGATAGCGCAACATATCCAAAACGCCCACTGCCGGAAAACATACCTTGAACAAATCGGGACGCTGGGTCATGCAAGCCCCTACCAAAAGCCCCCCGTTGGAGCCCCCGGCGATCGCCAAACGACCCGACTGGGTGTATCCGTTGTTAATTAACCATTCGGCCGCGGATATAAAGTCATCAAATACATTTTGTTTTTGCATTTTGGTGCCAGCATCGTGCCAACGATCTCCGTATTCTCCCCCACCGCGCAGGTTGGCCACCGCGTAGATGCCACCTTGCTCCATAAAAAACAGGTTTGAAACCGAGAAAGAGGGCGACAAACTAATGTTAAATCCTCCATATCCATACAGCAAAACCGGATTGTCTCCGTTGGGTACCACATCCCTGCGGTGGGTTAATATCATCGGAACCTTGGTGCCGTCCTTTGACTCGTAGAAGACTTGGGTACTGACGTATTGATCCGGTTCAAAATCCACCTTGCTTTGCTTGTAAACCGTGGAGGTGCCTTCGGACAATTCCAGGCGGTAAATAATAGGAGGGCTGGTATAGGACGCGAATGAATAATAACATATTTTTTCGTTGCGCTTTCCACCGAAACCGGATGCCGTTCCCAATCCCGGTAGTTTTATTTCGCGGACCATCGTTCCTTTACGGTTGTATTGAAGGACTTTGCTGACTGCATCTTGCAGATAACTCGCAAAAAAGTAGCCTCCAACGGCTGATACGGACAAAGGAAATTCGGTTTCTGATATCACATCTTGCCATTGGCGGGAATCAGGCGACTTGAGACTGGTCCAAACCAAACGGCGATTGGGCGCCTTGAGGTTGGTCAACAAATAAACCGAATCGCCCTCGACATGCACAACATCGGTTTCGTTTTCCAGGCCTTGAATGATGGGCAGAATGGGTGCATTTTTGGAGCGTAAATCTTTGAAATAAAGCTCGTTACCGTAGGTTGCTTGGGCAGCTGAGATAAAGAGGTAGCGGCCGTCCTCGCTCACCACCGCGCCGATATAACGGTAAGGATTGGCCTCACCGCCAAAGATCAATTCATCCGCTTTTTGGGGTTGATCCAAGCGATGGTAATACAATTTATGAAACTGTGTTTTGCCGGACAAGGCCGAACCCTGCTGAGGTTTGTCGTAACTGGAATAGAAAAAACCTTCGCGGCCTTTCCAAGCCAGGGAGCTAAACTTGACATCAACCAAGGTATCCCCCACCTGCTTGCGGGTTTTGGTTTGGAGGACCACCACCTTGCGCCAATCCGATCCCCCTTCGCTAATTTGAAAAGCACAATGCGATCCATCCTCCGAAAACTGAATTCCGGCCAAGGACGAGGTCCCATCCTTGGAGAATTGATTGGGGTCCAAAAAGACTTCGGCAAGCCCGGGCTGGGCGTTGGATTCCCTGTACAAAACGGACTGGTTCTGCAATCCATTGTTTTTGTAGTAATACGTGTAGTCCCCTTCTTGAAAAGGCGCTGAATATTTCTCGTAATTCCACAAGGACTCCAAGCGCTTCCGGATTTTATCGCGATACGTAATTTGCTTGAGGTAGCCAAAGGTGACCTCGTTCTGCCGGCGAACCCAATCGGCCGTTTCTTCGGATCGATCGTCTTCGAGCCAGCGATACGGATCTTCCACCACCTGGTTAAAGTAGGTATCCACCTGATCCACTTTGCGGGTATCGGGGTATTGGAGTGGCTGGGCCTGGGTTGGGGTCATTCCGGCCCAAAGAACCAAAGCAAGGGCCGTCAAACAGCTCTTTGATAGAAATGGGAACGTGCGGAAAACGAGGGTAGCCTTGGCGGCTTCGACCAAGGATATTCTAAAAAAATCAGGCATGGGTAAGAATTTTACCCAAAGATAGGTTCAAGGCTACTTCGTCCTTCCGGCCCAGAACTTGCGCGGAAACAGCCACAGGCCGTAGGATTCGGAGGGCTTGGCCTGCAAGGAAGCATGATGAGCGCGATGGGCACGGATCATGGCCTGGAGATAAGGCCCGTCCAAGGGCCTGGGTAGCACCCAGCGGCGATGAACCCATGCATCGTGGAGCACGAAATAAAACAAACCGTACATGCAGACCCCGATACCTGCACCCAGTTGAAAGGAATGTAGGGGTTCAAGGGATCCAAGCACCAGATACAAGCCCAAACTTCCAAAGGCCAACGAAAAAACATCGTTCCATTCCAGACCCCGCCCGGAGGGACGATGATGTGTCCGGTGTATGAACCATAAAGGACCATGCATGAGGTATTTGTGCACCGCCCAACCCAGAATTTCCATTCCGCCAAAGCCGAGCAGGCCCCCCAAAACGACTTTCCATAGAACCATTTCCATCTTCGAAGGAGCGAAGTTATCGTCAGATAGCCACCGACATCCCGGCGGCATAGGCTTCCACCCGCTCAATCAGTTCCTTGAAATCCTTGACAAGAACCAGGGGTCTTTCCCAGCGGACCTGGCCTTCGGCTAGCACGGCCAAGGGCCCGGTCACGAGGTGGGTGCAGCGGGGAAAATCCTGCCTGATTCGGGCCAAATAATCAGCCACCGAATCCTGTGCCAAAGAGGATGTCATCGAAAAAAGGGTGAAATCAGGCCGGTATTGCTGGTCCAAGATAAATAAATCTGGATAAGGCACATTGGCCCCAATATAGGCCACTTGCTGACCGCGGGCCTTGAGGAGATAGGATGCAAAGAGTAAGCCCAATTCATGAAACTCGCCCTCCGGCAAGTACAACAGGTATCGCCGTGCGCTACGGCCTGGGCCTGATGATGGGCCGGGTCCCGCCTCTTCAGCCAAGCGATCAATGGCCACGATTAACTTTTGGCGGATAATATTGGTAATAAAATGCTCGTGCGCCGGATTGATAGACCCTGTTTGCCAGAGAATCCCAATGCGTCGGAAGAAAGGAAAAATCAAATTCATCATGGCCTCTTCGACCCCGCATTGTTCAAAGGCCCGGGTTAAGAGCCGTTGAAAAGACGGTTCGTCCAAGCTGATCATGGCCAAGGTGAGGGCCTCCAGGCGTTCGTCCAAAGGCAGGGGACCCAATTCCTGATGCAAAACGGCCTGATGCAGGTCCTCCGCACTCATTTGGGCCAGGTGGGAAATTTTGGCTCCTTGGCGCATCAAGGCGGCTATTCCGAGGAGCTTGCGAAGATCATCTTGATCGTAGTAACGAATGTTGGTGGTGCTGCGCTTGGGCTCTACCAGGTTGTACCGAGTCTCCCACATCCGCAGGGTAGCGGCTTTGATGCCCGTCAGGGCTTCCATGTCTTTGATTGAAAAACGGTCCATTTCCAAAGTACCAACACCATGGATGGCAAAATGTTTACACGAGGGCAAACCCTAATTCAAGGGGTTGTTGGTAATATTGCAGGGCAAATACGCTTTATGAATCTCCAAAACATCCTCAAACTCGTACTTCTGGGTCTGATTGTTTGGCTCACCTACGAAACCATCGAAACCGTGGCCAAACCTTTGCGTTTTGAAAAGGAGCGGGACCGCCGCTATGCAGCCGTCATTGAGCGGCTCAAGCAAATCCGTACAGCCCAAGTTACGTACCGAGAAAACAAGGGTGAATTTGCGGATACGTGGGATAAACTCCTTGATTACACCAAGAACGGGAAAATGAAAATCACCAAAGTCATCGGCAACCCCGATGACTCGGCGGATATCCGTCGAGGAATCCGTTACGAGACCCTGTTGATCTCGGTGGCCGATTCGCTTTTCAAAAACTATCCCATTGACTCTTTGCCCTTCGTTCCCTACGCCGATACCGCTCGTTTTATCCTTCGGGCTGGCAAGGTCAAGAAAAGCAATCTCGAGCTCAACGTTTTTGAGGTGGAAGATTCCGCACCCTTTGACACCCGCAAAGTCCTGAAGGTCGGCTCCATGGTCGACGCGAATTTGAGCGGTAACTGGGAATAAGCCCTTTTTGGTTGGCGGAACACCCTCCCTCCCTTCCGCATCCACGTCTTTGGGGACTGGATGATGAATTGTACGCCGGTCCCCCTTGGCAACGATTGGAATTACCCCCTCAGGGGCTCCTTCTACCCGAATCACTCCGCGCTTATCGGTCCTCTGAAACCAAGGAGGCGCAGCAGGAACGGGATAACCCCCGCCCTGAACAGGCCTTGGCCTACTTGCAGGCGTTGCTTCAACAAGTACCTTCATGGGAGTCCTGGGTTGCGGATTTTCCTCGCAGTACCTGGATGCCCCTCGGGCTGGTTTCGGAATGGGGTTGGGGAAACGGGCGCAAAGGCTTGATCCAAGACCCCGAACGGGTCCCCGGTCTTTTGCCCCTCTTTGAATCGGTTTGCGGTCCAATGGCAGGCGAAGCGCTGGGATGGCAGGCATGGCCAGCCTTTCAAGCGGTCCAAATCTTTGCCTTGCCCCAAGCCTGGCAACAGGCCTGGGCCCAGAATACGAACTTGGGTCCCTTGTACAGTTCCTCGGCGCTATGGACGGTTTTCTGGCAGCATCAAATGGCCGCCTTGGATACCAAATCCCGGCACATCGCCCTGCTCATTGGTCATCGGGATGCCTCCATCTGGGTCATGGAACCCCATAAACTTTGCCATCACGGTCGCTACCTCATCAGCAATCCGCTCGATCTCCTCTTTCACTTGCTGCGTCAAAAAGAAGAGCACGGGGCGAGGACATTGCATTTGGCAGGGCGTTTAAGCGAGGACCCCGAGCTACGTTCCGCTTTGGAAATCGCCTTTGAACAAGTTTTGGTGGTGGGAGACGAAGGAGCGAGTGACGGCATGGACCGGCTGGGATGCCTCCAAGAAGGCCTGCGACTTTGGCAGGCGGCCTGCGAATGATGAATAAAGGCCGTAGACATCCCATCGTCGGTGCGAAGTCCAACGAATGGGTGGTCCGGCCGACAACGGCCAAGGCGGTGATGGGCCTGGTCAATCATCTGAATACGCGATTGGACTGGAGTGAAACCGATGTTCTGGACCTTTTTGCGGGCACAGGTGGCCTGGGATTGGCCTGCCTGAAGCGGGGCGCCCGTCGATTGATGAGCGTGGACTGCCATCCAGCAGCCCTTCGTCATCTCAAAAGCCTGCGCGATGGTTCAAGCGACCCGCGTTGGAGCATCGTTCATGCGGACCTCCTCGCGTCCAATGATCGTCCGCTATCCTTAACCAGTCTGGGTGGACAGCCCTTTGGATTGATTTTGGCCGACCCTCCCTACGGGGATGCCCGTCAAGAGGGTTTGGTGGAGCGTATTTTGGACGGGGGACTGCTGATTTCCGGTGGATTGCTGGTCGTTGAGCATGCACTTACCTACCGACGTTTTAGCCTTCGCCACCAGGCACAGCATGAACTAATTTACGGTCTCAGCCGTTTTTGTATTTTTGAAAACGGTTAAGCCCGGGAATACCGCCTCCTCCCCACGTCGTAGAACCCTACCCACTTCCCTCATGAGCCCTCGCACCGCCTTGTTTCCCGGGTCCTTTGATCCCATTACCTTGGGGCATTTGGACCTCATCCAGCGTTCCCTCCAGCATTTTGACCGAATGGTGGTCGCGGTTGGGCATAACAGCGACAAAAAATACCTTTTTGACCTAACCACCCGATTGCGGTGGTTGCAGGAATTGCTGGCGGGAGATAGCCGAATCCAGGTCCTGACCTACGAAGATTTGACAGCTCGTTTTTGTCAGGAAATCGGAGCCTCGTTCATCGTACGGGGCCTTCGCAACACCCTCGATTTCGAAAGTGAAAAAAGTATCGCCCAGTTAAACCGCGATCTTTTTGGGGTTGAGACGTTTTTTTTGGTCTGCGACCCGGGATTGCAAGCGGTTTCTTCCTCGGTGGTCCGCGATATTGTATTGCACGGGGGCAATCCGGCGCCCTTGGTCCCCGCCGTTGTCGCCAGGGGTATCTCGGCCCTCAAAACCGACCCAAGCCTTTGAGGTATCCCGGGTCGGCCTCTTGCAGCAGGCTACGGACCGAAGGGTAGGTCCCTGGCAACGCAACCGATTGCACTTCCTCGGGTGACATCCAGCGGACTTCGGTAATACCTTCCTCGATTTGGGGATGGAGCTGCTGATTGCGATCCTTGGGACAGGTCATCGTGAACCAATGGCTCCGCTTCCAGGCGACGCGACCTTTGTATAGATACAAATGATTGGTCTCCAATTTGTTATAGGAATCCAACGATGTCAAATCAACCAACCCACATTCCTCAACACATTCCCGGATGGCCGTTTCCAACATGGTTTCGCCGGGCTCTGCTTTGCCCTTGGGCAGATCCCATCGACCGTGTCGAAGAATCCATAACATCTGATTTTCACTATAGATCAGCCCCCCACCGGCCTCCAGCAACCAACAACGTTGCAACAAGTCGGCCCACATTCCTTCTTGATCTTCCGTAACCACATCGCGGGTAGCCCAAAAACCAGAAGATTGGTTGGTTTTTTCTTGGCTGTGCAGGATGCTTTGGATTCCATTCCAAACCTCTTCAACCGACTGAATGGCCTCTCCGGGTCGGGGGGCTCGAAGTTCAAAAGGAACGTCCTGGCAAAAAAACAAGTAATTTTGGGGCATGGAAATGAAAGAAAACGCTTTGGCTGTTGCGAAGATATTGTTGGAAACCAAAGCTGTAAAGTTTTCCCCTTCCCAACCTTTTCGGTGGGCTTCGGGTTGGTTGTCGCCCATCTATTGCGA
Organism: Sphingobacteriia bacterium; assembly: GCA_009926245.1. Lineage (GTDB taxonomy): Bacteria > Bacteroidota > Bacteroidia > UBA7662 > UBA7662 > SYHX01. The sequence continues at coordinate 12,205 of RFPG01000004.1, forward strand.
TAACAGGGTCACTTTATCCTATCCCAAATACCGAACCTTCATCCGGCAGCAATTGGCCGATCGAATAACCGCCTCCTTCGGTCGCTGTGATTTGATCACCGGAGTGGCCACCGCCGGCATTCCCCAAGGGGTGCTGGTAGCCGAGCAATTGGGTCTGCCTTTTGCATACGTTCGAGCCAAAGCCAAGGATCACGGCACCCGCAGTCTTGTTGAAGGCCGAGCCGAACCCGGGTCCCGGACGGTCCTGATTGAAGATTTAATTTCCACCGGACAAAGCTCCCTGCAAGCGGCCGAAACATTGCGCAACGAGGGTCTGGATGTTTTGTGTGTTATGAGTGTTTTTACCTATGGTTTCCCCCTTGCCGACCAGCGCTTTGAGGAGGCTGGTTTTCGCTCCATCAGCCTTTGTACCTATACGGATCTCTTGGAGGCTGCACTTGCCCAGGGCTACCTCACGGCAGATGACATCAGCTCCCTGGAGGCTTGGCGATCCCAGCCCGAATCCTGGACCCCATCATCCCCAACTTCCTAAAAATGGCCTTGCTTGGGACCCTTTTCAAACGCACCCTTCAAGCAGGGAAGGCCCTACAGTTCAATCTATTAAGCCCCAGACTTCAACAAAAGTTGGTCCTGGCCCGTTTGCTTCGCAAGGCCCGGCAAACGGATATCGGCCGTTATTACGGTTTCTCTTCGATTTTGGATTCCGGCCATATGCTGGAGGAGTTTAGTCGTCGCATACCCATCCACGATTACAATGCCATCAACGAACGCTGGTGGAAACGTTATCACGAAGGCAAGTCCAACATCACTTGGCCCAGCAAAATCAAGTATTTCGCCCTGAGCAGCGGGACCTCGGAAGCCGCCAGCAAGTACATTCCGGTATCGGGGGACATGATCAAATCCATGCGTCGCACCTCGATCAAGCAGATGCTGGTTTTGTCCCAATTTAATTTCCCAAGCGAACTCTTTGAAAAGGGAATTTTGATGTTGGGAGGTTCGGCCAATCTTCAACACTCGGGTCATTATTATTACGGGGACCTCAGCGGCATTAACACTTCCAAAATCCCTTTGTGGTTCACCCCCTTTTTTAAACCCGGCGATCGTATTTCAAGAATTCGTAATTGGGACCAAAAAATTGAAGAAATTGCATTGCAAGCCAAAGAATGGGATATCTGGGTTGTTACCGGAATCCCGTCGTGGATGCAACTCCTGTTTGAACGAATTATTCAACATCACGGGGTCCGGACCATTCATGATATCTGGCCCAATCTGCAGGTCTTTGCATACGGTGGCGTGGCGATGGACCCCTACCTACCCGCTTTTGAAAGGATTTGCGCCCGGCCCTTATCGTACATCGAGACGTATCTGGCCTCCGAGGGATTCCTGGCCTACGATACCCGGATTGCTCCGGAACGCAAAGGCATGCGCCTAAGTCTTAACAACGGAATTTATTTCGAGTTCATTCCTTTTGACGAAGAACATTTTGACGAGGACGGACAGATCCGACCACAGGCCCAAGCCCTTCCGCTTGATAAAGTGGAGGCCCACAAGGATTACGCGCTAGTGATTACCACCTGCTCCGGGGCCTGGCGTTATTTGATTGGCGATACGATTCGCTTTGAGTGTTTGCAAAACCTTGAAATCAAAATCACCGGCCGAATTAAACATTTTTTGAGCCTGTGTGGTGAGCATCTTTCGATGGAGAATATCAACGAAGGACTGCTCAAACTCGCTCATGATGAGGATCTTACATTGGGAGAATGCGCTGTCATGGGGCTGTCAACCGACAATGGCTACGGACATCGTTGGTATTTGTCAGTGGCCAATGAGCAAGTCGAAAGAGCGCGGGAAAGGCAAGTAGACCTGCTGTTGAAATTGGACACCATCCTTCGGGGCCTAAATGACGACTACGATGTGGAAAGACGGCATGCCCTGCGTATCATGGAAATTGTTATCCTCTCCGAAGAAGTGCCCCTGCAATGGATGAGTACCCTTAACAAAATGGGAGGTCAAAATAAATTCCCGCGGGTTCTCAAAGGCAAATACGCCGAATCGTGGTTGGCCTTTGTCCACGATATTCAGCCGGCCTCGTTGCCCCTTTAATCCGGGCTTTTGACCAAGGCCTCCACCTGCAAACGAGCCTTGCGCAGGTATTCCCTGCACCATTCCAAGTCCTCCATGGCCTGACGATACGCCTCCATGGCTTGGTCCAGGTCCTCGGTCTGCCTTTCCATCTGTTCAACCATATGCCGTGCGCGGTTCATACGTTGCGAAAAGGCCCCAGGACCACCCGCATCGGGGGCATTCACGGATTCCTTGGGGGTCGAACGAGGCATGGGCGCGGATTATGCCCTAAATTTAGGATTCAAAATCTTGAAAATCTCACCTTGGCTTATTGGTTACTCAAATCGGAACCCGAAACCTACGCGTGGGTTGATTTATGCCGCGAGAAAGTGGGAACCTGGGATGGGGTCCGCAATCACCAGGCCAAATTGAACCTCAAAGCCATGCAAAAGGGCGATCAAGCGCTTTTTTACCATAGTGTGACCCAAAAAGCGGTGGTAGGCATCGTGGAGATTGACTCGGCCTTCTTTCCAGACCCCACCGCTGGCCCCGATGAGCCCTGGGTAGCGGTCAAGGTCCGCCCCCTCCAAGCCCTGGAACGGCCCGTTACCCTGCAGGAAATGAAAGGCGACCCGGCCTTGGTTGGTTTGCCCTTGTTGACCCATACCCGCTTGTCGGTGGTCCCCTTGAGCAAGGCTCATTTTGATACTATCTTAGCCCACGCTCAGCGGCCCGCCCTCTAAGATGACCCCAGGACGCCAAAACCTCCTCGATCCCGTACAGTTGAGCCTGATGTTGGATCGGCTCAGCCAGGAACTAATTGAAACCCATCATCGCTTTGAGAATAGCGTCTTGATTGGGCTTCAACCGCGGGGAACCCTCCTAGCCCGCCGCATTCACGGGATCCTCGAAGCCAAAACGGGAACAGTGGTTCCGCTTGGTTTACTTGATGTTACATTTCACCGGGACGATTTTCGCCGCCGCGAATCCCCCCTTCTTCCCTCGGATACCCGCATTGATTTTTCCATCGAAGGAAAGTCCGTCGTGCTCATTGACGATGTTCTTTTCACGGGTCGGACGCTGCGTTCAGGTTTGGATGCCTTGTTGGATTTTGGCCGCCCGGCCAAGGTGGAACTAATGGTCCTCCTGCACCGACTTTACAGCCAGGAATTTCCGATTCGGCCTGATTACTGCGGGCGCAAAGTCAATACCATGCCCAACCAACGCATCCATGTGGAATGGATGGAGGAATCGGGGCGTGATTTTGTGTGGATCGAAACATTTGAGGCCTCTCAAACACCCCCCGCTGGATGAAAACAGGAACCCTCAGCACCCGGCACCTGATTGCC
>RFPG01000031.1 GCA_009926245.1 Sphingobacteriia bacterium
GAAGCCCAGCGCGGTGCGGTGATCGCCAAGGTTAGCAAAATCATCGCCGATGAGGCCTCCGCCGAAAAGAAGGGCTACCAGGGCGATGTGCGTCCCATTTTTTACGGGAATCAGTTCATTCTCTCGGTTTACATGGTTTACAAAGATGTTCGTTTGGTGGGTGCCCCCCCCAGCAGCATCGGCAAGTTTGGTGGCGACACCGACAATTGGATGTGGCCACGTCATACCGGCGATTTTTCGGTCCTTCGCATTTACACCGGCCCCAACGGAGAATCGGCGGAGTACGATAGCCTCCGTAACATTCCGCTCAAACCCAACCGTTTCCTTTCGGTCTGCACCTCCGGGGTCAAAAACGGAGATTATACCATGGTCATGGGTTACCCAGGGACGACGAATCGTTACCTGAGTGCGGATAACCTGGATTTTAATTTGGCCACCGTCAACATGATGGTCGAAGACATGATTGGCAGCCGCATGCAGGCTTACAAAGAGGACATGGACAAGGATGACAAAATCCGCATTGCCTTGGCCTCCACCTATGCATCGGGTATGAATACCTACAAATACTACCAAGGCCAAAGCTTGGGTCTTCGCAAAGATGGCTTGGGCGACAAAAAGCGCGCTCACGAAAACGGTCTTCGTCAGTGGATCTCCAGCGATCCAGCCAGAGTCGCCCTTTACGGCCAGCCCCTGGAAACCCTGAGCGGCATGCTCAATCAATACCGCAACGATTACCGGAAGATGATTTATTTCCGTCAGGCCCTCGGCAACCAGGCCTTTGTTCGCCATTTTCGAATCATGGGAGACCTTCAAAAGGCTCTTGAATCCGCCAAACCCGATGAAGCCAAAACCCTTGCAGCCGCCAAATCAACCCGCGATGCCCTCAAGGAAAACATGACCGAATATTTCCAGGCCACCGAACAAAAAGCCTTTGCCCGCATGCTTCGTGTTTACCTGGAGCGTATCAATGCGGCCGATCGCCCTCCATTTCTTAACGACCTACTCAAAAAGACCGAAGGCGATAACGACAAAGACCGCTCCAAGGAATTGGCCAAAATCATCTACAAGGAATCCTTCCTAACCAATCCCGAACTCATGGAAGCCTTCCTGAACAAGCCCAGTGCTAAGAAATGGAAAAAGGATCCGGGCGTTCAATTGGCCCTGTCCATCAACGATTATACCAACCAGGTCCTCATGCCCGCCGATCGCAAGGCCCAGGCCGAACAAGCACCGGTTCGCCGTCAGTTAATGGCCGCCAACATGGCCTACCAAAGCCAACGCATTTTTGCGCCGGATGCCAATTCAACGTTACGCCTTACCTACGGTAACATCAAGCCCTACGTTCCCCGCGATGGTGTTGACTACAACTGGTTCACCACCCATTCGGGAATCCTTCAAAAAGAAGATCCTTCCAACGAGGAGTTTATTGTACCCAACAAACTCAAAGAGGACCTGACCAAAGGAGACTTTGTCCCCTACGGCAGAGATGGCGAATTGGTCACCTGTTTTATTTCAAACAACGACATTACCGGCGGTAACAGCGGCAGCCCTGTCATGAATGCCAGAGCGGAACTGGTCGGTATCGCCTTTGACGGAAACTGGGAATCCATGACCGGCGACCTCATGTTCAACGACAAAGTTCAACGGACCATCAGCGTGGACATCCGTTATGTTCTCTTTGTTATGGATCGCTTTGCGGGTGCGGGCCACCTGGTCCGCGAGATGAAATTGGTTCCTTAACGGTCTCCTCAGCGCATGTCAACCACCTCCACATTGGGGTAGGCCTTGGCATTGAAGACAAACAAATCATCCCGCAATTTGGGATTGACTTTGAATTCCGTGATTTGGTAGGTGTACTGGACCCCGGATTTATCAAAGACGATGGCCTTCTGAATCAGGTTGCTTTGACGATCCACGAAGAGCCGAACCTTAAAATACGAAACCGTCTTGTTTTGGGGAATAAGGTCAATGCGCGAAATCCCTTGTTGACCCGAACCGGTTTCGGATTCCAGAAACGAATCAAAGCCTTTTTCGTACATGGTAAAAAGGTTGTCCGGCGTAATTTGATCCGGACTTGGTTCGTGACGGCTGATGTTCACTTCGTTCAACTCCTTGAGGTAAGTCCATGAAGAACGTCCATCGCAAATAATGAGCTGCTCGCCCATGTCAATCCGGTACTGCTTGCCACGGAGAAACAATTTCCCCTTACGCTTTTCTTTGACCTGACCGGGGCCTCCTTGCAATTCCAACGAAACCAGGGCCTGCATGGATTTCATACTCCGGTAGTTCTTGCTCAACTTATTCAGGATGGCCTTGGATTCAGCATCGCCGGTGGCAATACTGCGTGCCCGCTGTGCTTTTTTGGGGGCCTGGGCTTTTTTCTGAGCCTGTGCTGTTTCAATCGTTCCAAACGCCGACATAGCGCCGGCCAAAAACAACAAACAAATGATTTTTCTGGTCATGGTCTTAGGTTTGATTTCAAAGGCCTTTGAGTTGCCTTAATTTCTCTTCTAATTGATGGAGATCGGTGTACAAGACTTCTCTTGGCTTGGAACCTTCAAAACGGCCCACGATCCCGGCCGCTTCCAACTGGTCAATAAGACGTCCAGCGCGGGCATACCCAATGGTCATTCTGCGTTGCAACAAAGAGGTTGAACCCTGCTGGTACTGAACGACCATGCGGGCAGCGTCGTCGAACAATTCATCCCTGACCGTACCTGCTCCGTCTCCACCAAAATCTTTTTCGGATTCAGGATCCTTGTATTCAGGCAAGAGGAAAGGGGTGGCATAACCTGTCTGGTCGCCAATAAAATCACAAACCGCTTCAACCTCTGGGGTATCCACAAAGGCGCATTGCAAGCGGACCACGTTGGAGGATAGCGACAAGAGCATATCCCCGCGCCCAATTAACTGCTCAGCGCCGCCCGTATCAATGATGGTACGGCTGTCGATTTTGGAACTGACCTTGAAGGCAATACGGGCCGGGAAATTCGCCTTGATCGTGCCCGTAATAATGTTCACCGATGGCCGCTGGGTCGCAACAATCAAGTGAATTCCCACCGCACGAGCCAATTGAGCCAATCGGGTAATTGGAAACTCAATTTCCTTTCCAGCCGTCATAATCAAATCCGCAAACTCATCGATAACAACTACGATATAAGGCAAATAGCGATGTCCTGCGGTCGGAGAAAGTCGGCGCTTGCGGAATTTGTTATTGTATTCGACCAAGTTGCGGACCTGTGCGTTCTTGAGCAAATCGTAACGACGATCCATTTCGATACCCAAGGCGTTCATGGTATGAACCACCTGACGGGTATCCGTCACAATGGCATCCTCGGCATCCGGGAGGCAGGCCAAAAAATGTTTTTCGATGCGGCGAAACAACGATAATTCGACCTTTTTGGGGTCCACCAAAACGAATTTGAGTTCGCTAGGATGCTTTTTGAAAAGCAAGGAAACCAAGATGGCGTTAATCCCCACGGATTTGCCCTGACCCGTGGCGCCCGCCATCAAAAGATGGGGCATTTTGGTCAAATCGGCCACAAAAATCTCGTTCGAAATGGTTTTGCCCAGGGCAATGGGTAATTCCATTTCGGAGCCCACAAAACGATCCGAAGCCAGAAGGCCGCGCATCCCGACCACCTCCTTGTTCTGATTGGGAACTTCGATGCCCACGGTTCCTTTACCAGGCATAGGGGCAATAATCCGGATCCCCAGGGCAGCCAAACTGAGGGCTATATCGTCCTCCAGGTTTTTGATTTTGGAGATTCGAACGCCCGCGGCCGGAATGATTTCGTATAATGTTACAGTCGGTCCAACGGTTGCCTTGATTTTGTCAATCTCAATACCGTATTGTCGTAGTGTTGTTACAATTTGGTCCTTGTTGGCCTCGAGTTCGGCGGGGTTGATTTGGACCTTACCGGTGACATATTCCGACAACAAATCCAAGGTGGGGTAGCGATACCCGGACAAATCCAACTTGTGATCGTAAAGCTCGCTATCCGTCAGAGCGACGGTATGTGCATCCTCCAGAACATCTTCTGCATCGGGCAAGGCGACCTCCATATCCCCAATCTTACCCAGAGTCGCCCAATCATCATCACCCTTAATGTCGAGGCCTGCCACGCCTGCCTCCATGGGGGCATCGGCGATGAAAGGTTCCGTTGATTCCCCTTCGATTTCATCTTCCGTTGGTTCCTCTTCGGTTTCGTCTTCCCAAGGCAGCGGTTCCGGATGTTCAAGGATGGGAAGCGCCGTCGGATTGGGCATTGCAGGTGAATCCGATCCCTTTGTTACGGGCTCTTGAACCGCAACAGCAACCGGGACCTTCCCTTGGTGAAGGACAGGCCACTGCAGACGTTTGCCTCGACGTATCATCAGCCAAGCAAACCAAAAGCCTGCCAATCCCAAGCCCGTTCCTACCAATCCCACAAAACCGGAGGCCCAGCCTACGGCAAAGCGACCAAAGGCCCCACCCCAAGGAAAAGGCAAGGTCCAACAGGCGTGAAACAGATAGGCGAGCGTCACCGAAACGATCGAGGCAAAAAAGAGAGCATCAAAGGCGCGGGCTACCAGTTTGACCTTGAAATCCGAAAACAATAGTTTGAGTCCCAAAAGCAAGGTCCAAAACCATAGAAATACCACTCCCAAACCCCAACCTCGGTATACCGTCCAATGGCCCAAAAAAGCCCCCAACCTACCCAACCAATTTTGGGTCTCGGCCTCCGCAGTCAACAAGGATTTCCAAGGGGTTTCCAAGAAGAAACTCTGGTCCTCCCTCCAAGTCATGGTGTAGGAAACCAAAGCGATCAGCCAAACCAAGTTCAAAAAAAGAACAATGGTTCCAGCTCCGGTCTGAAAGGCAGGGTTTCGCCAAAAAACCGAAGGGGTCTCTTGGGCCGATCCCGTGGCGGATTTTTCCTGTCGTCCAGGCTTAACGGATTTCTGGGTTTTGCCCGGGGCGGAACGCAGGGTATTGGAGGGCACGGTCAAAAATAACTTAGGGGTGGTATAAGATATCCAGCAAGGTTTGGCCCACCGCCGTCATAGTGCGAGGGCTAATCACGTTCAGTTGGTCGTTGCGGGTATGCCAATGCGGTGGAAAGCCGGTACCCTCGTTGCGCAAATCAATGATATCTACCATCGGAATCCCGGCCAAGGTATTCACGTAATAATGATCATCGGTCACCGGTTGACAGGGCACCGGAACAAAGAGATCCCCGTAGCCCAAGGCCCCGGCCCTTTGCCAAATCGCCCTGGTCCAATCCGGTGCAAACTGAAGAGAATGACCTTCCCAACAAAACCGGGCATCCGCCGCACCAACCATATCCAAAAGCACCCCTCGTTGTGCGCGGTATCCCGCCACATGAGGCCTACGCGACCAAACCTGGGACCCTATCGCGTAAGAATCAGCCACCTCCGGAACGCCGTAGTCCTCCAAATCAAAAAAGACCAAATCAATCCCCCAATCCGACGGTAGGGAATCCAAATGCCTGGCCAATTCCAGAAGAACGGCCACGCCCGATGCCCCATCGTTGGCGCCATCCATGCGTGCTTTGGGGTTATCGACATCCATATCAGCAAAAGGCCTCGTATCCCAATGGGCGGCAAGAACCATTCGCCTTGGACTCTGAGGGCGAAAAACGCCGACTATATTGCGCAGTTCAAAGACCTTGCCATCGTGCATGGTCAGGGATTCTCTTTGTTCAACGACCTGCAGGCCCCTTTCCCGGAGGGTGGCGACCATCCAATCCCCGCAACGCCGATGAGACACCGACCCGGGGATGCGGGGACCAAAGCCAACCTGGGTACGAACCAAGGCCAAAGCAGAGTCGCCTACAAAACGAGGGGTCACTGCCGTGTTCGATGGTGGAATTTCCGCGGGTTGATCGGAATCACCGTCCTGCGATGGACGATCGCAGGCCCCTAGTGCCAGCATCATAAACACCATCGCCCAAAGCGAGGCGCTTCGAATTAGCGTGACCATCGGCTCCCTTCTTTGTCGTCCATGATCTTGAATCCGGCTTGGGTCAAGTGGTCTCTAATTCGATCGCTCAAAGCCCAATCCTTGGTGGCCTTGGCCTCTTGACGCAAGGACATCAGCACCCCCATGGCCGCATCGAGTGCCTGGACGGTACCGGAATCCTCTTCGCTTGCCAAGGTGGTTAACGGAAAACCCAATACATCCTCCACATAGGTTTGAACCGTTTGACGCAAGCGGTTCCAGGCCTCCGGAGTGATTTGGATTTTTCCATTTCGAAGTTCCTGAAAATCTGCTAACAATTCATAAAGAATCGCGATCAAAACAGGGCTGTTCAAGTCATCGTTCAGGGCCGCTCGTGCTTTGGCATCCAAGACATCGGGGTCCAAAAGCCCGATAGGCCCGGCTATGTTTGGCCCAGGGGTCGCCTCAAATACAGCAGGCTCGTAAGACATCAACGCTCGCAGTCCCTGAATCCAGCGCTTGTAGCCTTTGCTGGATGCCGAAAGGGCCGCATCGCTGAAATCCAACGTGCTACGGTATTGAGCCTGTAACACAAAAAATCGGATACTCATGGGATCGTAGGCCTGGGATAAACCATCGTGGGTTCCCGCAAACAAGTCCTCAAGGGTGATAAAATTCCCCAAGGACTTGCCCATTTTTTGGCCATTGATGGTCACCATATTGTTATGAATCCAGGTCTTGGCCGGAGCACAACCGTGGCATCCCGTGGTTTGAGCAATCTCGCTTTCGTGATGTGGGAATAACAAATCCATACCGCCACCGTGGATATCGAAGGGTGTGTCAAGGTATTTGGCCGACATCGCGGAACATTCAATATGCCAACCAGGAAAGCCCAATCCCCAGGGTGAATTCCAACGCATAATATGTTCTGGCTCGGCTTTTTTCCAAAGCGCAAAGTCTTCGGGTTTGCGCTTCTCGGACTGAGCGGCCAAGGCCCGGCGTTCGTTGCCAGCACCGGCCACCAAATCATCCACCACCCGACCCGATAACTGCCCATAGGGGTAGTGAGCGCGGTAGGATTCCAGGTCAAAATAAACCGACCCGTTGACTTCGTAAGCAAAACCCCGTTCTATCAGGGTCTCAATCATTTCGATTTGTTCGGGAATATGCCCCGAGGCCCTGGGCTCAATGGAGGGCGGAAGGTTCCCGAGCTGATCCATGGCCCGGTGAAATGACAAGGTATAGCGCTGAACCAATTCCATGGGTTCCACCCGCTCAAGCCGTGCTCGGCGGGCAATTTTGTCTTCGCCCTCGTCGGCATCGTCCACCAAGTGCCCAACATCGGTGATATTGCGAACGTAGCGGACCTTGTAATCCAACAAGGTCAAATACCGTAACAACAAATCAAAGGTGATATAAGGCCTAGCGTGACCCAGATGCGGCGGCCCGTAGACCGTTGGACCGCAGACATAAAGGCCTACATGCGGTGGGCGTAAGGGCGCAAAGGTTTCTTTGGCCCGCGTCAGGGTATTGTAAAGCGAAAGTTCGGTGGCCATAAACAGCGGCAAGGGTTCAAACCTTCAAAAATACACCATCAACGGCCGAGCACCGCTACCACCGGGTAGTGATCCGAATGACGCCCCGGCAAAACACGATGACCCTGAACGGGTAATTCAGGATCGGCCATGATGTGATCGATCCGAAAGCTAGGAAAACCCCCGGCATAGGTATGACCCAGGCCCCGGCCTTTGGCCACAAAACTGTCCTTGAGACCTTGCCCCGCCAAGCAGACCGCGAAGGAATGAGGGAGGTCGTTGAAGTCGCCCAACAAGACCACCCGGTACGGAGACGCTTTTACTTTGTTTTGGATCGTTTCGGCCTGGGTCGCCCGCAATCGGGCATTGCCCGCTATTTTTCGAAAGATCCTAAAAATACTTTGCTTGGCGGTATCGCTCTGTAAATCCAGGGATCGCACCGGTTGCAAATCCCGTGTCGAAATTCGATTGCTTGCCAAATGCACATTCATGACGCGCAATGTGTCTCCGTGGAGGACCACATCGGCCCATAACAAACCAGTGGGCGAATCTCCTTCCCCAAGGTTATGGTAACCAAAATCCAAAACTCGACCCCGCACCCACAAACCCAGCCCACTAAACCAATCCGGCTTGGTGGAGGATCCATGATTTTGCTTTTGTACAAAACAGACCGCTTGGCGCTCACGATTCAAACCCACAAAGGAAAAGCCTCGGATTCTGGAGTCCCGTTTCATTTGGCGAAGAACATCAAAATGCTGAGGGTCCCAACTTACAAAATCTTGAAAACCAGCTAGATCAGGCTGTAATGAACCCAACAAATGCACCAAATAATCTCGCGATGATGCGAATTCATCTTTTTCTTCGGGCCCGGCATCCGATGGCAATCGAAAATTGCCCACATTGTAGGTCATAACCACCAAGCGATCGTTTTCCTTGGGCCCTGAATCCGACGATGAACCAAGATTCATCGCATCCAACTCCCCCATGGAGGGCCATTGCCAAAAGCGAGGATGCACTCTCCAACCAACGAGCAGAATCAATAAAGACAAAAGAAAGCGTGGATTGCGACGGAAAACCCACCAGGTTCCACAGGCAACCAAACCCATCAGCAGAGGGTAATACCCAAAGCCCAACAAGGCCAAAGGAGCAAACCACCGCGGATCCAAAAAAGGGACCGCGTACACCGCCAACATAGCACCCGCAAGGGCCAGATTGATGCCCATGATGGCATGACCCAACCATCGTAACAACGAATAATTGGCGCTATTTAACCGCGATGCTGCCGGTCGAGCCATTCTTTTTCGTTTGCTTTGAGGGAGGCGTAACCACTCCTGGATATTTTGTCCAACAAGCGGTCGGTTTCGGCCTGAATATCGTTGGAGCGAGGACGGACCGTCGCCACAGGTCTGGACCTCGCCTTGCCCCAATAAGCAAAGCCCCACCGGCCCTGAAGGTAACGTAGGCCTAGGATACCGGCCAAAGCCCCCCCGATATGCGCCCAATGCCCTCCGGCATTAGCACCCGTCAAGCCTATCACATCGTAGAGGGCCAGGCCCAAGGCCAGCCATCGCAGACGAAGGGGAAGGATCCCAAACAATAACAAGGTTTGGTCCGGCGTGAGCAGAACCAAGGCCCAAAAAAACGCCATCGCCGAGGCCGAGGCACCAATCAAACCAGGTACAGCAAGGTTCGACCCCCCGGAAATCCATGGCATCAGGCCCATACCTACTTCAAAGAAAACAGCCCCGACCAAACCTCCGGCCAGGTACATGGGGTAAATGATGCGAGTCCCCAACAAATCCGACAACGAACGGCCCGCCCATACCAGCATGACCATATTCCATAACAAATGCCAAAAACTTTGGTGCGTGAACATGTACGTCACCAAGGCCCAAGGGCGCTGCAGCAAAGCCCCCCAACCCCAAGGGAGGGCCAGCCACGGGGCCAAGGAGCCTATCCAAGGCAGGAATAACAAAACAAATAGGAGCCCGTTGATCGCAACGAGTCGATGGAGCTTGTTATTCCAATCGATGCCCCAACCCATAACCTACGCCTCGTTTCGGTAAAACCAACGAACCATGATAAAGCCAAAGAGCATGCCTCCCAAATGGGCGTAATGAGCGATGTTATCGTTGGGGTTGGCCTGCAGGGCCGCCCACAATTCAATCACCACATAAATCCCCGCCAAATACTTGGCCTTGACCGGTACAAAAAAGAAAAGGTAGAGGTAACTGTTGGGAAAAAGAGTGGCGAAAGCGATCCATATCGCCGCCACTGCACCACTCGCCCCGATGATATTGGGGGCGCTCATGAGAGCGGCTTTTTGTTGTTCAAGTGCCACCAAACCAAGAGCATCCGCATGGGCCATCTGATTTTCGATTGTGTGTAAAACCGGCCGAATATCTACCAAAAAAACAATGAGATAATGCAAAAAAGCAGCGCCAAGGCCTGCCATCACATAAAACGACAAAAATCGAGTAGATCCCCATACGTTTTCAAGAATACTCCCAAACATCCAAAACGAGAACATATTAAAAATCAAATGCTCCAAACTACCATGCATAAACAAATGTGTGATGGGCTGCCAGAAACCGTAGGCCTCCGAGCCTGGCAAATGCATGCCGAGCATTTCAATAAAATCCAAACCAAAACTGGTTTGAAAAACATAGGTCCCCAGGAAAAATAGCCCATTGATGATGACCATGTTCTTGACCACCGGAGGCAGAAACTCAAAGCGACCGGGACTAATAGGTGTGTTCATACAAATTTGTTAATGCAATCAAAGCACGTTTCGGTTCCCCACACCAACCCCAAGGTCGGCCTTCGGAGTCCAAAAAAGATCGTTCACCGCTCACCCAAGGCTTTAAGGCTCGCATCACCTGGGCCGGATTGGACGGGTCAAAAGGCCTTTCCTCGCCGTTGAGTCCCCGTGTCCTGGCCAAATAACCAAGGGCTTCGGACCGAACGGGCTGGCCTCCTTCGTGAAAGCGAGCCCATAACCAGTCCAACAGGTCCAGGACTTCGGCCATAGGGGTATGGGCAGGATGGGTTTCTACCTGATAGGCATCTTTCTCCTCGAGTCGTCGAAGCTCAATGCCCAAGCTAGCGGCCAAAGGCAGGCAATCGTCGGCTTGGTCCAGGCTCCCGCCCTGCCACAAAACCGGCTCCAATGGCAGAACCCCGTGCCCTGTGCGGTAAACCTGGTCCAGGTTTTGAATAAGACGGTCCATCATGATTTCCCGGAGCAAAACCCGAACTTCCACGACCACCATTCGCTGAACGGTCCTAAACAAACCCATTCCGTCCGGGTAAATCCATCCGTCTTGAAGTTGATCGTCTTGGGTCGAGAGCGTGGATGAGTCGTTTGCCGGTTCCATCAAACCTTCCAAGAGCCGGTAATACCCGGACTTTGGGGTCGATGACCCTCCGGATGGGTTCGATGACCCTCCTTCGGGCGATGGATTTCCGAACGGATTGTAATCGGGATTCACGCGTACCGAAGGCGCGCGGAGGCGATCCGGAGGCGTGCTCTGAATGCCCCAAGAACCGGGCAAAGGCTCCCATTCAAAATCCAGGGAAGGACGCAATTGATACTGACCGAGCGACCGCCGAACGGCCGCCTTGAGAATCGCATAGATACCTTGGTCCTCTTCAAATTTGACTTCGATTTTGGAGGGATGAACATTGACGTCCATCTTGGAGGGATCCACCCTAAAATTCAAAACATAGGCTGGGTAATGTTG
>RFPG01000301.1 GCA_009926245.1 Sphingobacteriia bacterium
AGGCCTTTGCAAAGGCCTCGTGGACGAACATGGCTTGGCCTGGGACGCCTTGGATGCCATCGCCTATACCCGTGGTCCCGGCTTACTCGGTTCGTTGATGGTGGGCGCTTCCTTGGCCAAGGGCCTGGCCCTGGCTTTGAACAAACCCCTGATCGGCGTGAATCACCTGCACGCCCATTTGGTTTCACCCGCAGTGGAGCGTCCGCAGATGGACGATTTCCCCATGCTGACCTTGACCGTATCGGGGGGCCATACCCACTTGGTTTGGATGAATTCCTGGCTGGACTGGGAGCTTTTGGCCGAGACCCTGGACGATGCCGCCGGAGAGGCCTTTGATAAATGCGCCAAAATGCTGGGCCTGGGTTACCCCGGAGGGCCGGTCTTGGATGCCAAGGCCCAAGGCGGAAATCCTCAAGCCTATTCCTGGCCTAAACCCAAACTAGGGGTAGAGTCATACAGCTTTAGTGGTATCAAAACCAGCGTTTTGTATTTTCTGCAAAAACACAAACCCGACCTGCGTGATGTCCCGGATTCGGCGCTCCCGGATCTCTGCGCCTCCTTGCAACATGCCTTGGTGGACATGTTGGTGCAGCCGATGAAGGCCCAGGCCCAGGCTCGTCGGCCTCGTTCTCTGGCACTGGCCGGAGGGGTGGCCTGCAATTCGCGATTGCGCAGCGAGGGCCTGGCCCTGGGGGAAGCCCTGGGAATCCCGGTCTATATCCCGGCCCCCACGTATTGCACCGACAACGCAGCCATGGTGGCCTTTGCGGCAACCTTGCTCTTGGAGCAAGGACTCATCGCTCCCGGTGCTTTGGTTGAAAGGCCGCTGGCCCGTTGGCCCCTGCGCCTCTATGCGGAAGACCTGAGGTCTTTAAACCAAGGCTCGGTTCCTGGGTCTTAAATGGTATGGAGGGCCTTGGCGACCAAAATCCATCCGACCAAAAAACAGCGGAGCGGGAATGGGAGCGCGAGCTATTGGCTGAATTTGCGGTGCCGGCCACCCGGAGCCGGGCTTTTGAAAAACTGGTCCGTCGTTACCAAAAGCCCCTGTACGCCCACATTCGTCGCATGGTCTTGAACCACGACGACACCGATGACCTCTTGCAAAACACGCTGATCCGTTGTTACAACGCGCTGGATCGCTTTGAATCCCGTTCGGGGCTCTATACCTGGCTCTATCGAATCGCAACCAATTTGTGCCTCACCCATTTGGAACAGCAGCGCAAACGTCGCTGGCTCTCCCTTAGCAACGACACGGTCCGCATAGAGGCCGAGCTCCGTAGCGCGACCCCCGTAGGCCGCCTCCAGGATCCGGATGTCTTGCTCGAAAGGGCCCTGCTACGTTTGCCTCCCAAACAACGCCTGGTTTTTCAAATGCGGTATTACGACGAAGTGCCCTACGAACAAATGTCCGAAATCCTGGGAACCAGCACCGGGGCCCTCAAAGCGTCCTATCACCTGGCTTTCAAAAAAGTGGAGAATTACTTGAAAAACCTTTAAACCCCGGCAACATCTCCTTGTCCAAACTCCCAATGCGCACCCCGCTCCCAACCCTCGATAGCCCCCAAGGCAAGATCCCGTCTCGCAGCGATTACTCGGCGCCCGATGGGTATTTTGAGAAACTGCCCCAGCGTTTGACGGCCCGCATCGAAGAGGATCGCGCCCGCAACCATACCGAATTCTCCACCTATGTTGGGCGTTGGGCGGTCGCGGCCTCCGTTCTTCTGGTCGTTGGCCTGGCGGCTTGGTTGGGGACTCCGAGGGGAGGGTCGTCCTTGGCCCCAAGCGATCCTTTGCTGGCCCATTTGACCACCGATGAAATCGTCCAAGGCCTGGACCTGCACGGTGCCCACGCTCTTTGGTTGCAGGAAGCTGCCGCGGGCCCTTGGTCCGAGGAACCTGCCTGGATTCACCCTCAGGATGAACCGTCTTTGGACTCCTTCCTCTGGGATCAGGGCTTGGTCACCGTGACCGACGAAGGGCTGATTGAACTATAGATCCCCAATTGACCGAAGGAATTCTAGAAATATTTATTTCTCTAAAAA
>RFPG01000302.1 GCA_009926245.1 Sphingobacteriia bacterium
TCGATTGGGGCGACCCTGCCAAAATTCAATTTCCAAGGGTAACAAACGGTATCCGCCCCAGTGGGGTGGCCTTGGGATGGGTACATCCGCAGCATAACGACTCATCGTCACGTCCATGATGCGGTTGAGTTCGGTTCTGGAAGCGACAACCTGGCTTTGGGGACTGGCCCAGGCCCCGATACGGCTACCGCGGGGACGGCTCTGGAAATAGCGGTCCGATTCCACCGAGCTAATCCGGTGAACATCCCCCGCAATTCGTACCTGTCTTTCCAATACATCCCAAAAAAAGGTCAGGCCAGCACGTGGGTTCTCCTCCAATTGTTGGCCTTTGTCGCTGTTGTAATTGCTAAAAAAAACAAAGCCATCTTCATCGACACCTCGCAAGAGGACCATGCGTCCCCGGGGCTGTCCATCCGAACCACAGGTGGAAAGACAGGCCGCATTGGGCTCCTGCATTTGAACCTGAACGGCCTCGTTCATCCATGCATCAAATTGCACCAATGGGTTGGCATTCAGTTCATCACGCCGTAGCATCCTTTCGGCGTATTCTTTGCGCAGCCTTTGCAGGGGGTCGTTGATGTTGTTCATCGCTAAGATTTATTAAAGGTAAGGCTACGATGATTCAAAGCGGAGGTCGCTTTTTATGTTTGCCTTGTGAAGCCAACTCAACGAGATCCCCATGCCCGTTCGTCATCGGAGGCCAACCAGGACCCCTTGCGACCCGGCGATTTGTTATTGGCCGACCCTTTTATGAGCGATCCTTCGTTTGAGCGTTCGGTCGTTTTGGTCCTGCATACCGATTTGGAAGGTCATGACGGTTTGGGTTTGGTTCTCAACCGTCGCTTGCCCGGTGAATTACCCGGCTCGCCTTTTCGGAGCGGAGGTCCGGTTGAAATCGAAACGTGGTTTGCATTGGAATTGCGTAACCTTCTTTCACCCCGTGTCGAATTGCGATTCACCCAATTGGGGGATGACAGGGCCTTGGAAGTGTATCGGGGAGAACAGGTCAGCGAATGTTCCACCCATGCGTTTAGGGCTTATTTTAGGGGGTATGCCGGTTGGTCTCCGGGCCAACTCCAAGAAGAAATAAGTCAGAAGGCATGGGTTCTATGTCGATGTGGATTTGATTGGATATCCTCCATGGACCACGACGATTTGTGGTCCTCCTTGTTGATCGGTATGGGCGGTGAGTACGCGGCCATGGCTCGATACCCCCGCCACCCCAACCTCAATTGAAACCTTTGGTCCCCATGTTTCCCAAAATTCGCATTCCATTTCCGATTGACTTGTTGGCAACCCGCTGGATGATTTTAGGTTGGGCATGGGGCCTCGCTGCTTGCTCATCACCCCAGCCAGCCGGAGAAATTTGGTCGATGAAAGGTTCAACCATGGGTACCACGTACCTAGTCAAAGTGGTAGTGACCGAGCAGGGTCCCCAGGCTCCGAGCCCAGGTCAAGTGGATTCGGTTCTGGAACAGGTTAACGCCTCCCTCAGCACCTATCAACCCACGTCCCTACTCAGTCGGTTCAATTTATGTGCGCAATGTTATCAGGTGGATTCGATGATCATCCGGAATTTCAAAGCCTCCCAACAGGTCCATCAAGCATCTTCTGGGGCCTTTGATCCTTCGGTTTATCCCCTGGTCCAGGCTTGGGGATTCGGCCCTCAACCTAGGTCGGCCATTCCCGATTCAGCGAAGGTCCGTTCGTTGCTTTCGCTGGTCGGGCTGGGACAGTTTCGTTTGCTGGGGGATTCCTTGTGCAAATCCAAGCCTGGGCAAATGTTGGATTTCAGTGCCATTGCCAAAGGCTACGGGGTGGATGTGGTGGGTTGGTATTTGGAGTCGTTGGGGCATCAAAATTATTTGGTCGAAATTGGAGGAGAGATTAGGGCATCGGGTTGGCGTGGTGCGGGTCAGCCTTGGACTGTGGCCGTTGAAAAGCCGCTGGATGATCCAAGCGGTCAACAAAGGGCAGCCTTGTTGCAAATCCCGATGAAGAACCAATCCATGGCAAGTTCCGGAAATTACCGTAATTTCTA
>RFPG01000303.1 GCA_009926245.1 Sphingobacteriia bacterium
TTCCCTGACCAGCCGCCCCATGCACCTGGGTTCCACCATCAACCTGGTCAACCCCAACCGGGACAGCCTGCCCGATTTGTTGCTGGGCGATGTGGAGGGGACTTTCCTGACCTATATGCAGAACGGGGGGACTCGAAGGGTGGCCCGCATGGTTTCGCAGACCACCCAACCGTCGTTTTGGGATACCACCGTGAGCATGGCCAAATTTCCTGCGGCGTATCGTTTACCTGCTTCGGGTTTGGTGGGTGATCCGGTACAGGATCTGGTGGTGGCCCCCAACGAGTTCTTCGGCTCCAATCTCCAAAAACATGTTTGGCATTACAAGAATCTAGGCGGTTCGGCACCGGGTTCGGTGGATTCCTTCCGCTTGAGTAGCCGCTCGTTCATGCTCGAAGACATGGTGCATCATCACCTTAAGGCAGCACCGGTCTTGGCCGACCTCAACGGAGATAACCTGGTGGACTTGCTGGTGGCTTACCAAAATTCAGCCCTCAAGCCTTGCTTGGCATTGTACCTTAACAACGGAACCGGTTCGCAGCCCTTGTTTGAATTAGCGGATTCCTTGTTTCTTCGATTGGATACCTTGCCTATCTGGAATCCCCGACCAGCGGCCGGCGATTTGGACGGGGATGGACGCAAAGACCTTTTGATAGGGCATGGGGACAGCACGTTGATTTGTTACAGAAACCTCCCATCGCCCACGGGTTCCATGCCCATTTTTCAGCTACTTAGTCTTGATTATCAAGGCCTTCGATCGGGTACAGAGTTGGCTCCAGAATTGGGAGATTTGAGCGGGGATGGTCGTGATGAGCTTTTGGTGGGGATGCGAAACGGGCAGGTAGCTTGCTTTGTGAACCAAGGAACAACGACCGCTCCTGTTTGGATTAAATTCAGCGATAGCTTGGGGGGTATCCGTGTCGCGGAATCGGTTTCGGGATTCGCAGCACCGCGGGTTGCTGATTTGAACCGCGATGGTCAGCCCGATCTTTTGGTGGGTTCTGAATCGGGCAAGGTCTATGGTTTTCCTTCGTTGTGGCTGCACCTTTCGTCGCCTCTTACTCAAAATAATTTATTTTGTTATAACAGCAACGGTGGGGTATCGGATTCCCTACCTCACGGGAATTTTATCGTGCCCGCTTTGGAAGATCTGGACGGTGATTTGTATCCGGATTTGTTGCTCGGTTTCTTCAAAGGAGGTTTGGTGCATTGGCGCAATCGTTCCTTGGCTGCTTCGGTGGCGGAATTAAACAATCAAAGGGCTGGCTCTGATTTGCAAATACGCCCCCATCCGGTGCGCAGGGGGCAGTCGTTTGAAGTGGCCATCGATGAAGGCGTGGATTATCGTTTCATCGTCTACGATGCCTGGGGCCGGCGGGTTTGGCAGACAGATCATCCGGGCGATCAAGGCTGGTTGCGCCTGGATCCCAAGGGAGCCTCCTCAGAACAGGGATTGGAGTCGGGATCCTATGTACTCATAGCCCACAAAAAAAACGGGCCACCCCAGGCGGCCCGTTTGTTAATCGTGGACTAAACGTATCTCGAAAACTAGCGCTTAGCAAGCGAGCGCTTAGCAAACTACCGATGATTAGCGCTGGCCGTTGGGGCGTCCCAAGCCAATCATGGCGCAACGGAATCCCACATCGTCCTTGGCGCGATTTTCGCTCATGAAGCGACGGGCACCCGGTGTCACCCAAAAAGCCATATCGCGATAGCTACCACCTTTGTAAACCCGGTTGCGGTTGTTCACCTGACCGTTAGGGTTGGTGGTGACTGTCACAGAGTCCAGATAGGAGGCCAAGAGGTTTTCGGAATAACGGCGTTCGTCAGCAACGTAGGCCACTCGACCGGCGCTGTCCTTGGCCAAGTTTCCTTCGGCATCGTAGGCTGGGCGGGTGTATCCACCCCCCATGAAAGGCGATACCTCCTCGGATTCTAGGTTGGAGGTGGGGCGGTAGAGGTCCATTACCCATTCGTTCACATTACCAGCCATGTGATAAAGACCAAAATCGTTGGGACGGAAATACTT
>RFPG01000304.1 GCA_009926245.1 Sphingobacteriia bacterium
TAATTGGTCATTCTTTCATGGCTCAGATACATTGCCTACCATTGCAGACTCCTTAGGTTTTCATTCCTATGCAGCAGACGCTTCCAATACTGTTGTAAATAATCCTCCAACAACCGTTGGAAAATCTTTCACCATAAGCAATCTAAATATTGCCCCTGGAGCCACCTATTACCTTCGGTGGGTTTATGCAGGTGTAGGCGGTAATACCAATGCACAGGCCTTAGGGATTGACAACTTTAGTATTACCCTTAGCGGTGGCGGAGGGGGTCCTTCGGCCACCTTGAGTTTGGGTGCGTTGGCATCCAACACGGTTTGTGCGATTGGAGGATCAACAACCCCTCTTAGTGTAACGTATACTTCGACCGGAACCTTGTCAGGCCCCGTGGAACTGCAATTATCGGATGCGTCTGGTTCTTTCGCGAACCCCGCGGTCCTTGGATCCGCTACCGGAAGCACGGGGACGATCACGGCCTCTTGGCCATCCACCCTGACCGCCGGAACCGGTTATTTGTTGCGGTTGGTTTCGGGTACCGTCACAAGTGCTCCTTCCGCAGCCATCTCCGTTTTGACGACCGTTCCTGAAGCCACAACCTTTGCGGCCGTTCCATCCAACGGGACCGTCACCTTGACGTGGACCAATCCTACCCGTTGCTTTGATCAGGCATTGGTGGTGGCCGACATCGCGCCCGTTACAGGGCAGCCAAGCGGGAACGTGATTAACGCGAATCCTTTCTTTGGATCCGGTGCTACGGTTGGGACCGGTTATGCCGTATTCGCTGGGACGGCAACGACGGTAACAGTCACCGGTTTGACCAACGGACAGACCTATCATTTCAAGGTCTTTACCCAAAGCGGGACTACCTGGAGCAGTGGTGTCTCGGTGCAATCAGCTCCGTTTAGCACCCAGAGTTTTCCCTTGCGCAGCATCGCCTCGGTGACTGGTGTCAACAGCAACGGTGTATTGGATTCCTTGGGTGCCAGGGTCCGTTTGACCGGTACCGTTTATGGAATCAACCAATACAGCAGCACCACCACTCCGGTTGGTTTGCAATTTGTTATCATGGATGGAACCGGCGGTATTATGTTCCGCAGAGCCGGTACCAACTTTGGGTTGGATACCTTGAATCCCAACGGTCCCTTGGTAGAAGGAGATTCGGTTGAATTGGTGGGGGTCTTGGAACAATTCAACGGCTTAACTCAAATCAACTGCGATACCGTTCTTCGGGTTGCTTCGGGTCGGACTCTGGCATCGCCGACGGTGGTTACCGCCTTGGACGAAACAACGGAGAACCGATTGGTTCGTTTGAATGGATTGGTTCTGGTTGGCTCCAATTGGCCCACCAGCCCCGTGACTTCCGGGGTGAACGTGAACGTTTCGAACGGCACATCCACTTTTGTGTTACGGATTTTGCCAACCACCAATATCGATGGAACGCCCGCGCCCACCGGCTATTTTGATTTGGTAGGATTGGGTCAGCAATTTGACAACAGTGTTCCATTGACCTCTGGCTATCAAATCACCCCTCGTTCCTTGGCCGATATCATCGCCGTTCCCCTCGTGAACACCGTGGCCAATTTTGTTCGCAACGATACCCTGGTCTCCAACCAAAGCGGAGCCATCGGCATGAATATTTCAATTTTGAATCCCAATCCGGTCGCTCAGGTCCTCAAAGTCAAGGTGAATACTTCGGCTGGTGCTGCTTACGGAGTCACTTACGAAACCTTCCCGGTACCGGTGAACGACACCATTACCTTGAACGTGCCGGCCAACGCCACTTCTGCATCCTTCTCGGTTTTGTTGTACCCCGCGGTGCCTTCGGGCCGTACCGATACCCTCGGATTTACCATGTTTGGAGCGAGTCTAGGGATTTCGGCCGGTATAGTTAACCAGGCCATGATTCGGGTTCAAACGCTTCAAATCCCCACCTACAGTATTGGCCTGCTGCGTGGTAACAACGTTGCCGGAACCGTGGTCGGGATCCCCGACTCCAACGGGGTCTACGCCCGCACCAC
>RFPG01000305.1 GCA_009926245.1 Sphingobacteriia bacterium
ACCCAAGGAAAAAGTGCCCCAACCGTGCATCCCCTGAGCCAAGCAAGTGCGGGGACCCCCCTCCTCGTTTCCGAAGATTGGCTTCAAGATTTGTTATCAAATCCCCATATCGCCGCTACGCTCCAGGAATACCCCGGATTCCGCACCTCGGTGGACGTTCGCTTTGTCGACAAAAATCTTTTGGACATCCCTTCCCTCCTAGCAGGTTCCCCCGAAACGGCCGAATGGCAAAACGCCGTTTGGCTCAACCGCCATGGGAACACCGGAGCGGACGCGCTAGGCTTTGAATTCAAGACCCGATCCGAGGTCGAAAAAATGTCCAAGTCCAAGCGCAATGTTGTCAACCCCGATACCGTTGTTGAACAATACGGGGCCGACACCCTTCGTCTTTACGAATTGTTTTTGGGGCCCCTCGAAGACGCCAAACCCTGGGATACCCAAGGCATTGAGGGGGTTTACCGATTTCTCCAAAAAGTAAACCGCCACGTTCGTTCATCCGAGGTCCATTCATCCGATGCAGACGAAGCCGCCCTTCGCATTTTGCATCGTTGCCTTCGCAGAGTTCACGATGGATTGGAACGAATGGCTCTTAATACTTGCATTTCGGCGATGATGATCGGCATGAACGAGATTCAGAACGCGGGGCTCTTTCATCGCCAAATCCTGGACCCCTATGTCCGGATGTTGGCTCCGTTTGCACCGCATTTGGCCGAAGAACTGTGGGCGGTCTTGGGTCACGAACCTTCGGTTCACCACGCCCCTTACCCCAACTGGGAATCTATTTACTTGGAACAGGATACCTACCTGTATCCAGTTCAGCACAATGGCAAAGTCCGTTTGCAAGTGGAACTTCCGGCCAAAGGTCTCCCAGAAGATTTAGTCCGGCTAGCCCTGGAACACCCCAAGGTGGTGGAATGGCTGAACGGCCGGATCCCTACCAAAACGATTGCCGTACCTGGTCGTATCATTAACATTGTTTTGCCCAATCAACCCTAAAAAAGACCTTCTTTCGATCCTACACCTACCCCTAAATTTCGCCCCAAATGATTTGCAATCAATCCATTAATCACCGGCTGACCTTTACAGCTTTGGCACTTTTGATCAATCTTGTCCTTGGATGGCCGTCGACCTTGAAGGCTCAGTCCCAGGGAGACCCCGTGCTCAACGAAGAAATGTTATGGAAAATGTCCATGGTCCAGGCTCCCGTGGCCGCACCCGATGGGCAGCGCTTGGTGTACGGGGTCAGGACCACCGAATTAGCCCTTAACAAATCCCAAACCGACCTGTATATCCTGGATTTAAGCCTTCAAAAATCCTCCCGACTCACCACCACCCCATCGTCCGAAAGCGAAGTCCGCTGGAGCCCCGACGGGCAATGGTTGGTTTTTCTCTACCCGGTGGATGGTCAAATGCAAATGCATCGCATGCGGCCCGATGGCAGCGGCAGGGAATGCCTGAGCGCGGTCCCCGGCGGGGTGGAGGGCTTTGGATTATCCCCCAAGGGTGGACATTGGTTTTACCTGGCTAGAGTCCGCATGGAACCAACGCTGCGTGATCGCTACCCGGAACTGCCTTTGTCCAGCGGTCGCCTATACGATCAGTTGATGCACCGACATTGGGACCGTTGGCACGACGGGACCTACAGCCATGTTTTTGTCCAAGCATTGCGCGATGGGTACCCCAACGGCAAAGCCGTTGATCTTCTGGAGAATCAACCTTACCACAGCCCCCTTCAACCGATGGGCTCTTCGTCGGAAATCGCATGGTCGCCTGATGGCGATTGGTTGGTTTATCCCTCCAAAAAAATGAACGGAAACCAATCGGCGGTTTCAACCAATTCGGACCTGTACGCCTATCACATCCCCAGCGGGAAAACCCAAAACTTGACCGAGTCCAATCCAGGTTACGATACAGATCCGGTTTTCTCTCCGGACGGTCAACACCTGGCTTGGCTGAGCATGGCCCGCGATGGCTACGAAGCCGACCTGAATCGGGTGGCCCTGATGGAAT